>JAYUWF010000373.1:0-3321 GCA_043753685.1 Herminiimonas sp. | reverse complement strand
AACTGTCGGTATTTTTTACATCTGTTTTGATAGTAACTATTAGTTTTAATGTAAAGCCTTGATTGTTATGAAAATTTCAACATTGGCGCAGGTTTTGCTAATGCGTTTGTGAAGCGGCAATCGCGCCGCCTCCACACTTTGACTTTTTTACTAACGATCGGAATCAACATGAAACGTATTCTTGGAATGTTTCTCGCTGCACTCGGCGCCGCAGCAATTGCCTTGCCAGCAAGCGCAGTCACCATCGATTTCGTTACACCCACTGGAACTCTCGGTTTCAGCCAGGTGTATTCACCCATCACCGCATACGGCTATTCGGTCGGCAGTGGCGGCAGTCTGAGCAAGCTCAAGCTGTACGGAAAAACCAGCAGCGATCCGAACGAGATCGGCCTGGGTCTGACAGGTACATCCGACTTCGAAATTGGCGCCACCAATGCCGTGGTGCTGGACCTGGCCAGCCTGCTGGGGCAAAAGCTGCAACTCGGCTTCGAGTCGGTTCAGGGTGGCGAATTCTGGAAAGTCGGCTTCAGCAATGCGGCAACCATTCCCGTCAACCTGTCCCAGTTCAGCGGGTATGTCACCGGCACGGTCAACTATCCGGTGTTGGCTAACTTTGGCGTCAACAACAATCGCTTCGCGATCATTCAGGCAACCAGCGGCGACGTTCTGTTGCGCTCGCTGACCGCTACCGCAGTACCGGAGCCAGCTTCGATCGCGCTTCTGGCCGCCGGCCTGCTCGGCGTTGGCTTCATGCGCCGCAAGGTTTGATCCACAGGAGCAAATCCGTCGAATTTGACGTCAAGCCATGAAAAAAGCCGGTGCAATCGATGCACCGGCTTTTTTATTGGACGAACCAAATCAATTCTTGATCGCCTCCACCTGAATTGCCAATTTTACGTCCGGTGCGAAACGCGGCGTGCCGTATGACAGGCCAAAATCGGTGCGCTTGAATTCGGCGCTGGCGTCGCCGCCGCAGACTTCGCGCTTTAGCATCGGATGCATGATGCAGACAAATTTATTGATTTTCAATACGACCGGCCTGGTCACGCCCAGCAGTGTCAATTCGCCGTCGACCTCGATCGGCTTGTCGCCGTCGAACTTGAAGGTCTTTGCCTTGTAGGTCACGGTCGGATATTTCTCCACGTTGAACATGTCCGGGCCTTTGGCATGCTCGTTCATTTTGGCATTACCGAAATCGAGGGAATTGGCATCGATGGCGATGTCCAGGGAGCCGGATTTGGCTGCACGATCCAGCGTCACGGTACCACTGGTCTTGGTGAACTTGCCGCGCCAGACCGATATGCCCATGTGGTCGGCTTCGAAACTCGGGTAGGTGTGATTAGGGTCGATGGTATAGGTATCGGCCGCAAAGGCGGCGCCGGCAAACGTGGCCAGCAAGGCGGCGAGCAAGCAATTGGACTTCATCGAATTTCCTTGAAATTAGGAGAAAAAACCGAGAAAAACCGGAACGGCGGTACGGTACTACCACATGCCGGATGCACATCGCGCACCGGAAGGACTACGACTGCGTCGCAGCTTACGACGCCACGACGTGAAACTTGATGATCACTTCATCGGCGACGACGGCAGTGTCCTTCCACTCGCCGTCGCCGATCGCGTAGGTCAAGCGCTTGATCGGCAGGCTGCCATCGAAAACCTGGTGCCCCGCTTCCTGTTTCAGCGTCAGGGGAAAATTTACATCGCTGGTCTTGCCCTTGATGGTCAACTTGCCGGTGACAGTAAGCTTGCCGGCAGCGCCAGGCGCGATCGCAGTCGACACGAAGGTCGCTTTGGGAAATTGGGCGGCGTTGAACCATTCTTTCTTGAGCACTTCCTTGTTGTAATCGGGATCGCCCAGATCGAAACTGCCGACGTCGATTTCCACCGTGGCCTTGGCAGCGGCAGGTTTGGCCGGGTCGAAGTCGATCAGTGCGCTGAACTTCTTGAACTTGGCTTCCACCGGTACGTTCAATTGCTTGAAGACGGCGCCCACCGAACTTTTTGCCGGATCGGTCTTCAGGACGGCGGCGCTCACCACCGGCACGACCAGGGCGATGGCGCTCACGGCGGCGAGTGTAGCGAGCGCGAGGCGAGCGCGGGATCGGGTCGTTCGGCTGGAGCGGGAGGAGCTGGGGGAGCGACGGATCATGCGATTTCCTAGGTGCGTTCGACGCCGGGCAAAATGCGCTTGAGCACGCCGTCGCGGTCGATGAATTGATGTTTCAAGGCGGCAGCCACATGGATGCAAAAGCTTGCCAGCAATGTCATGTTAAGCCAGTAATGTACCTGTTTCAGGATTGGCTTCCATTCCGGATTTGGCTCGATTAGCACCGGTAACGGGATGATGCCCAGGTAGACCACCGGCACGCCGGCCGCCAGGCTGTAGAAATATCCCGACAGCGGTACGCCAAAGATCAGCACGTACAGCAACCCATGCAGGGCACTCGCACTGGTGCGTTGCCATGCGGGCATGGAGGGCGGATAAGGCGGCGCCGGATGAGAGAGCCGCCACAGCGCCCGAAGGCATGCCAGCCCCAGCACCGTGATGCCGATCCATTTGTGCCATGAAAAGTAGCGCAGCTTGGTGGGCGTCAGTCCCTTGATGTCGACCATGACCAATCCGAGTATGAAGCCGGAAATAATCAGGATCGCGACCAGCCAGTGCAGAACGATTGCCGTCTTGGTATAGCGTGGCATCAATTACGGTAATAGTTCATCGAGGAACCAATGTAACGCAATTGCAGGAAAGCTGCCGGCATCCGCTGGCAGCGCCCGACCGCTGATGCAAAGCGTTGCGGCGTCTTGCCGCACTGTCGGGCTGCGCTGCCGTGCTTCAGATGGCGCGAGCGAGCGAGAGGGCGTCGCCCAGGTAGTTCGCCGGCGTCATCGCCAGCAAGTGGTCCTTCGCCTCTTGCGGGATTGCCAGCTGGCCGATGAAGACCTGCAGTGCCTCGCGGGAAATGCCCTTGCCTCGGGTCAGTTCCTTCAACTGCTCGTAGGGATTCTCGATGCCGTAGCGGCGCATCACGGTCTGCACCGGCTCGGCCAGCACTTCCCAGGTGTTGTCGAGATCCTCGGCCATGCGGGCTGGATTGACCTCCAGCTTGTTCAAGCCGCGCAGGCAACTGTCGTAGGCCAGCAGCGTGTAACCGAAACCGACGCCGATGTTGCGCAGGACCGTGGAGTCGGTCAGGTCGCGCTGCCAGCGCGAGAGCGGCAATTTTTCAGCCATGTGCTTGAGGACAGCATTGGCCATGCCCAGATTGCCTTCGGAATTCTCGAAATCGATCGGATTGACCTTGTGCGGCATGGTCGACGAAC
>JAYUWF010000372.1:0-3328 GCA_043753685.1 Herminiimonas sp. | reverse complement strand
TTCCACTGCTGCGACCATCGATTTCGAGCGCCGCTTCGGTGGCGTCGCGCGTCTGTACGGTGCCGATGGCCTTGCGCGCTTTCGGGCCGCCCATGTTTGCGTGATCGGTGTCGGCGGCGTCGGCTCCTGGGTGGTCGAAGCCCTGGCACGCAGTGCGATCGGACACATCACCCTGATCGACCTGGACAACCTGGCCGAATCGAACGTCAACCGGCAAATTCACGCCCTGACCGATACGCTTGGCATGGCCAAGGTAACGGCACTGGCGCAGCGCGTCGCACAGATCAATCCGACGTGCCAGGTTACCCAGATCGAGGAATTCCTGACGGTCGACAATCTGGAATCGATGATCGGCGATCGACACTACGACTTCATCATCGATGCGATCGACGACGTGCGCGCCAAGACCGCGCTGATCGCTTACTGCCGCGCGCACAAGTTGCGATTGATTACCAGCGGCGGCGCTGGCGGTCAGATCGATCCGACCCGGGTGGAAGTGCGCGACCTGTGCCGCACCGAGCAGGAACCGTTGCTGGCCAAAGTGCGCAAGCGCTTGCGTGCCGAGCACGGCTTTCCGCGTGGGACCAAGAACAAGTTCGGCATCGACGCCGTGTTTTCCACCGAGCCGTTGCGTTTTCCTGAATCGGCGTCTGGCTTCTTACAGGCGGGCGATGACACGGTGGCCGGTGATCCGGACGCCGCCGGCATCACTGGCCTCAATTGTGCCGGATTCGGTTCGGCTGTCGTGGTGACTGCTGTTTTCGGCCTGGTCGCCGCAGCGCACGTGTTGCGCCAGCTGGCCCAGGTGACGCCATCCGGCACTACCGGCGACGGCGATGCATCACCGGAACCGGCGATCAGCTAGCCTCGGCGTGGCAGACACCGCTGCCGCTGTCACTTGCTGCGCTGCCATCGGCCGGCAGGAACGCCCATTCATAGGCACCGGGTTTGAGTTGCAGCCGCAGCACGCCGAGCACCGCATTGGTCTGCGCCTCGCTGTTGCGCTTGGTGGGGCCCATCGGCGTGAGCCTGGCGCCGCCGTTGCCGACGACGAAGGCGCGGATGCCGTTGCGAGCATCCGCATTGCCGGCGCTGTCCTGCGGTGCGAAGCGCTCGTAATTGTGGTCATGCGCCGACAGGACGATGTCTGCGCGAGCGTCCGACAGTACTTGCCAGACCGGGCCCATGTGCAGATTGTTGCCATGCCCCCCGGAGCTATAGAACGGGTGGTGCCAGAAGGCGAGGATGCAGCGCTTGCCATCCTGGCCACGCAGCGCCTTCAGATCCGAGCTCAGCCAGGCAAGCTGCGCATCGCTGGCGGCATCCTTGAGGTTGCTGTTGAGCGAAACAACGTGCCATGGACCGAGGTCGACACTGTAGTAGCCGCGCCGTTCAGGTCCGGCGATGTTGCCGAAATAATCGAAGTACCCCTGCGCGCCCGTGGTGTAGTACTCATGATTGCCGGGTGCCGGCAAGGTGCGCGCCTTGAAGCGGCCCCAGGTCGGCGCATAGCAATCGTTGAATTGCGCCGTCGTGCCGGCCGGATAAACCAAGTCGCCGAGGGCCAGCACCATTGCCGTTGGATCGCCGGCCAGGTGCGTTTCCACCAGCGCCGCAGTGCGGGATGCGCCCGATTGGACTGCCGCGACTTTCCGGCAATCGGCGATGTCGCCGGCGGCATAGACGGTGATGCCTGCCGGTCCGATCGGTACGGCAGGCCGTCCATCGGCACGTGGAATAGGCAAGGCGGCACAGCCGGCAAGCAACGCAACCAGCAAGGTGATCAGCAAGGGGCCAGTCAGGGTCGTACCGCCTGCGCCGCAGCGCGATATTGTGGTGTGAAAAAAAAAGTTCAAGCAAGCCTCCAGGGTCGCGCCAAACCGTAGCGTACCGCAGTCCGCGCTACCATGTCGGTTGCTGTAACTTGCGGTCGTCCGTCCTGGCGCCTGCCCACGGCAAGCGACAATATGGCAAACTGAATGCTCGACCGGAGTTCAAAAAATGAGATCGACCCGTGCCACGGCTGCCGTCGAGCGCTTGAAGGCGCGTACCGGCAATCCCGACTATTCACTGATCCTCGGCGCCGATGGCCAATTTCAATTGGTATTGGCCAACGATACCGGCCAAGCCGAAAAAATCGGCGCAGCAGTACCGCTCGACGAGTTTGTCGCTTTCGTCAATGGCTATGGACCGCAGACACCGCGCCGCATGACCAAGAGCGATGCTGCCTTCGAAAAGCAGCTCGTCAAGAAGAAACCCTGACTGGAATTCCATGCATCCTCATCCCGACGCCCACGTGGCAGCACTGTCCGACCATTCCGCATTGAGCACTTTCGATCCGCGCGGCTTGCGCAACATGGTTGGCGCAATTGAAGCCCAGGTTGCCACCGGCCGTATTCCTGGCGCCACGCTGCTGCTGTCGCGCCACGGCCAGCAGTTCGAGCAGGCGTTCGGCCGCCAGAAACCCGATGCGCCGCAGCCGATGGCGATCGACTCCATCTTCCGCATTTATTCGATGACCAAGCCGGTGGTGTCGGTGGCAGTGATGATGCTGGTCGAGCAGGGCCAATTGCTGATCAGCGAGCCGGTATCGAATTTCCTGCCGGAGTTCAAAGGCCTGCAGGTCGGCGTCGAAACCGGCGGTGAAGACGGCACGCCGCATCTTGCGCTCGTGCCATGTACGAACGAGATGACGGTGCAGGATCTGCTACGCCACACGGCCGGCCTGACCTACGGAATTTTTGGCACGCAGACATTGGTCAAGTCTGCGTATCGCGACTCGGGTGTCGAGAGCCGCAACGTTACCAACGCCGAACTGGTCGCCAGGCTGGGTCAGCTGCCGCTGGCCTATCAGCCCGGGACCGTCTGGGAATACAGCCGCGCCACCGACGTGCTGGGCGCGCTGCTCGAACGCCTGTCAGGCCAGACGCTGGACATCTATCTGCAGGAGCAGATCTTCGCGCCGCTGGGCATGAACGACACGGGCTTCTGGGTCGACCAGGCACAGCAGCATCGTATCGCCGAGCCGTTCGAGGTCGATCCCGTCAGCGGCAACAAAGTGCGCCTGATCGATGTCACGCAGCGGCCGAGTTTTCTGTCAGGCGGGGGTGGGCTGGTGTCGACCGCGCACGACTACCTGCGCTTTGCGCGCCTGTTGTCGAACCAGGGCGAACTCGATGGCGTGCGCCTGTTGTCGCGCAAGACTCTGGCCTTCATGACGGCCGATCACCTTGGCGCGCTGCCCGGCGCAATGAATGGACCGATGTATCTGCCCGGGCCGGGTTATGGTTTCGGACTCGGCTTCGGCGTGCGCCTGGCGGCCGGGGGA
>JAYUWF010000371.1:0-10120 GCA_043753685.1 Herminiimonas sp. | reverse complement strand
CCGGGCGGTCGAAATGCCGTGGCTCAGCAGGCGCTTCGCGCCGTCGTCGATCAGCCCGCTTGCCAGGTACAGGATCAGGCCGGCGGTCACCGCGTGGGGTATCGCACTGAACCAATGGCCGGCGAAGGCCATGAACAGCAGGATCGCGATCGCGTACACCACGCCGGAGAGCCGGGTCCGGGCGCCGGCGCGCACGTTGGCGCTGCTGCGTGCAGCATTGGCCACGCTGGGAAGTCCGCCGAACAGGCCGGCAGCCAGGTTGATCGTGCCCTGTACCCACAGCTCGCGCTCGGCAGAGGGCTTGCTGCCGGTTGCCGCTTCGATCGGCGTCAGGGAATGCAGCGACTCCATCGAGGCCACCGTCGCGATGGCCAGCGAATACGGCAGCAACACGGGAATCCATTGCCACAGGCTCGACCAGGGAAATTCATTGCCGTAATCCCAGAGCGACATCGGCAGGATCAACCCGTTAATCTGCGACCATGAACCACCGAGGTTGCCGGCACCGAAGATCAGCAAAAAGGCATAGTGCGTCAGCAGGCCGCCCACCAGCGCCACCAGCATCACCGGCGCCTGTTGCAGCAATCGCGGCGGGCGCAGCGCCAGCAGCAGTGTCACGGCCACTACCACCAGGCTCAGTGGATGCCAGGCGCCGGCCAGCAACTGGCTCCAGCTGAAATCGGTCACGCCGGCAGTGGTCATCGCCGCATCCTTGACCATCAGGGCGGCAGCGCCGACCTGGATGCCTGCGACGACCGGATAGGGAATGAAGCGCAAGACGCGCCCAATCCGGGCCAGCGCGAACACGCACTGAATTGCGCCAGCCATCGCGGTGCACAGGAAAATCAGGATGAACACGATGTTCAGGCTGTGCCCGTTCATGACGATCTGCGGCAGATGGATCAGCTTTGCCGTCAGCGCCGAGACGATGAACGCGACGTCCGTGCTGGAGCCGTTGATGATGCCGGGCGTGCCGCGAAAGATCAGCGCCAGCAATCCGCCCATGGCGCAGGTCCAGAGCGCCGCCTGAATCCCCAGGGATGAATTGATCGCGCCCAATGGAGCGATCGCGATGCTGCCGTAGATGAGCTCGATCGGCAAGGCGAACAGCGTGGCGGCGATGCCACCCTTTATGTCACCCAGCCGCGCCGATAGTGCGAATCCTTGCATCGCCGGTATGCCCAATGAGAATTTCGATCAGAACTCGAATACCTGGTCGTTGGCCAGCGCACGCGGTGCGAAGCGCCCGCCGCGTCCGCGGACTTCCTGCAGGATCAAGTCAACCAGCGCCGGCTTCAAGTGGGTCAGGAAAACTTCCGGATTCGACGACAGCTTGAGCTTGTCCAGTTCGCTCACCAGCATGCTCGGGCACAGGTGCTTCGACAGCACGGCCAGCGCTTCTTCACGATCCGGAAAGGCCGTCTCGATGAGCAAGTAGCGCAAGTTGTCGATGCGGTTGACGCACTCCCAGAACGGGTCGTTGACAGTGGTATCACCGGTAAATACCAGGCTGCCGTTGCCGCTGTCGATCTGATAGCCGACCGCCGGCACGGTGTGCTCGGCCGGCAGCACCGTGACGCGGCGCTGGCCGAACTGCACCACCTCGCCCAGCGTGACCGTCTGGAAGCGCATGAACGGCCGTTCCGGCGTGGGCAGGACGCTGAAGTCCGGCCAGATCATCCAGTTGAAGATGTGCTCTTCGAGGATCTTGCGGGTGGCCGCCGTCGCGTACACCGTCAGTGGTTCCTGGCGCAACTCGCCGACCGTATCGACCATCAGCGGCAGGCAGGCCAGATGGTCGAGATGCGAATGAGTGATGAACACATGGTCGATCCGCATCAGCTGATCCACGCTGAGCTCGCCGACGCCGGTGCCGGCATCGATCAGGATATCGTCGTCGACCAGCAAGGCGGTGGTGCGCAAATCGCGCCCGCCGATTCCACCGCTACACCCCAGTACGCTCAACTTCATCAATACAATCCTGTCATTTCGAATCAAACCGGGTGATTCCATCCCAGATAGCACCGTCCGGCAAATGCCGCAACGCCGTGATGCGCTCGTCGTACAGCGCATACAGGCGGCTGTCCGGATCGATCACTCTCAGGCGTTCGATCGCTTCCTGGGCGGCATCGGCATTCCCGGCTCGATAATACTTCAGCAGGTCGGTCCAGAGTAATTCCGTCGCAGCCGGCATGGTTGCATGCTCCGCCGTGTCTGTGTCCATGGCCGTGGCGTCCTTGACGCCGCCCTCCTCAACGGGCGCCAGCGGCTGGAAAATCCGCACGGCGTGGTGCTTGCCCTTGACCTGCACGCAGTCGAGCTCGCGAAATGCAATTCCGCCGGCGGCTTCCTGCGTGCCTTGCCCGACCAGGATGCTGACACCGTACTCCTTGGTCTTGCTCTCCAGGCGAGCGCCGAGGTTGACCGCGTCGCCCATCACCGTGTAGGCCAGGCGCACGCTCGAACCCATGTCGCCCACCGTCATCTGCCCGGTGTTGATCCCGATGCCGACCTGGATCTCCGGCCAGCCCAGCGGCGCGAATTTCTGGTTCAGCCCGACCAGCGCGGCCTGCATTTCCAGCGCCGCCAGCACCGCATTGCGCGCATGCTGAGGGTCTTGCACCGGCGCGCCCCAGAAGGCCACGATGGCGTCGCCGATGTACTTGTCGAGCGTGCCGCCGTGACGCCGGATGATCAGCGTCATCGCCGTCAGATACTGGTTCATCAGCTGCGCAAGCTGTTCCGGCTCGAGCCCTTCGGAAATCGTGGTGAAGCCGCGCACATCCGAAAACAGCACCGTCAGCTCGGCCTTGCGGCTTTCCATGCTGTAGTTGCCGGGATCCTGCACCATCTTGCTCACCAGCTCGGGCGGTACGTACTGGCCGAAGCGCTGCGTGATCTGCAGCTTCGCGCGCGACTCCACGAAATAACCGTAGGCCATGTTCCAGGAGTACAGGGCCGTCCCCAGGAAGAGCAGGCCGGCCAGCGGCAGGATCGCATCGACGAACTGCCACATCGCCAGGTTGCCGGCGATGACCACGGCAAAGGCTGTCAGGGTGGCCAGGGTCGCCGCCACCGGCGACTGCCAGGGAAAACCGAAGATCATCAGCATTCCCAGGCCGCCCAGCAACAGCAGTTCAACCGCG
The DNA here is from genome assembly GCA_043753685.1 of Herminiimonas sp. GTDB lineage: Bacteria > Pseudomonadota > Gammaproteobacteria > Burkholderiales > Burkholderiaceae_D > JANXSS01. Next base: position 6,974 of record JAYUWF010000371.1, on the reverse strand, counting down.
TCGCCATAATCCGGGCGTAGCTTGATGCGCTGATCGAGGATACCGCTGACCAGGTTGGCGTGGACTTCCATGCCGGGGTAGATTTCGCCGACCGGCGTGGTGCGCAGATCGCGCAGACCCGGCGCGGTGGTGCCGATGATGACCAGCTTGCCGCGCAACTGCTCCGGCCCGACCCGCCTGGCCAGGACATCGGCCGCCGAATAATAGGCGAAGCTGCCGCTCGGACCGCGGTACGGCACCCACGCCGCCAGATTGTCGTCGACCGCGATCGTGGCCAGCCGGCCGCCGCTGTCGGTCAGGGCAAGTGCCTCGAGCTGCGCGCCGGCCCGTTCCTCGCTTTGGCTGAACAACGGCTCCAGCGCGGGATCGGCGTAGTAGGCGCGCGCCAGGGCAAGCGAAAAAGCGGCGTAATACTGGCCGTCGTGGCGCGCCAGCAGCGGCACCCGCCGCACGCTGCCGTCGGGGTCGATGACCGGATTGAAATGACCGGCGCTGGCAGCTGCGCTCTGGAAAAGGGCCAGGTTGCCGCCGTGGTTGCGGTACGCGGCGATGCCGGTGCGGCGTCCAGCCATCACCGCCGCCGCCACCGACGGCGCCGGCAACGCCCCGCTGGAGGTGCCCTCGTTGGAAAGATAATAGCCAAGCACCACCGGCCGATCGCGCAGGGCCGCCGCGAAGGCACCGTCGAAATCGAGCTGCGGCCGCAGACGTCCCAGCGCTGCCAGATACGCCGGATCGGCCGCCAGTTCCTGCTTGCCCAGCGACTCCAGCGAGCGCAGCCCGGAGCTGTCGTCGGGCTCGGCCATGACGATGTCGAAGCCCAGCACCCGCACCTGGTCGTAATCGAACAACGTGTTGACGAGCGTCGCCATGCGGTCGCGCCGCCAGGGCCAGCGCCCGATCTCGGCCAAGCTCTTTTCATCGATGTCGACGATGGCGATGCGCTGGTCGCGCGTGCCGGGCATGGTCAGGCGCAGGCGCAGGTCGTAGAGCTGGCGCTCGAAGCTGTCGACGAATGGCAGCGGCACCCGGCCGGCGGCATAGGCCAGCATGATCAGCACCAGCAGCAGGCCGATGCCAATCCGCATGCCGCGCAGGATGCGCCGGTTCATTCTAGGAACCTGCGCGGCAGGAGTACCGCGGCTGTAACGCGCGAGCAACCGGTCCATTTCGGCATCGCCGCCGGCGCCCAGGGGACCACCCTGGGCTTGTCGGCGCTACCAAACTGTCCTCGGTTGTCGCACGTTTCGCTTCGCGGCCTTCTGCCGCGCAGGCTCCTAGAGGCTCCGTCATCGCGACACCCGCCGACGCTCCACCTGCCCAGGCGGCAGGCTGCCGGAGCGCAGCACGAAGTCGCCGGCCGCGCTCGCCGCACGCAGGTTCTGGGTGGTGGTGCGCAGGCGCTCCGACAGGCTGCGGCTCAGGCTCAGGGTCACCTTGTGCGCCACCAGCGGATGCAGCACTGCCAGCTCTTCGAAACGGCTGCGTTTGAGTTCCCATAATTCGGTGGCTTCCTCCACTTTTCCGGCAGCCGAGCGCGGCATGTTTTCCAGGAAGGCCATTTCGCCGACGATCACCCCGGGCGCGAAGCTGGCCACCCGCTGCATCTGGCCGGCGCGACGCGGCAGGCAGATATCGATCACGCCGCTGGTGGCGACGAACAGGCTGTCGCCGGCGTCGCCCTGCTGAAAAATGAAGCTGTTGGCCGACACCGAGCGCCGCTCGAGGTACGCTTCCAGGATCGTCAGTTCGGCGCTGTCGAGCCCGTGCGCCAGCGCGGTCTGGTCCAGCTGCAGCGTCACGCCTTCGCGTTGAAAGCCGCTGATGGCGAGAAGCGTTTCCTCGGCCGCTTCGAGCGCCTGATCGCCGTCGGCAAACCAGCAATGCGCCGGCACCTGCTCGTGCAGGCCGGCCAGCGCCAGGTCGGAACTGATGCGCTGGCGCGCGCCGCACAACAACAAGGTCTCGCCGCGGCCGTGCATGCCGCGTGCCAGCTGCAGCAGCGTGCGCGCTGCGGTCGAATCGATTTCGGTCACCTTGCCGAAGTCGAGAATGACGATGCGCACCTCGTCGGCCAGCGCGGTGATTTCCAGCGCCACCCGTTCGGCGGTACCGAAGAACAGGATGCCTTCGAGCTCGATGATCTGGATCTGGCCACCATCGCGTTCGAGCATCTGCGATGCCTCGGGACTGCGCACCTTGGTCGAACGGCGCGCCTTGGCAGTGGCCATGGTGCGGATCACCGGCTTCATGCTAGTCATGATGAACAGGGCCATGCCGGCGATGACGCCCACGCCGGTGGCTTTCAACATGTCGCCCACGATCGCCACCAGGGCCACGATCAGGATCACGATCGCATTGGCCCACAACATGCGGTACTGGGCGCGGGTCGGCACCGCCTTGCTCGCCACGAGTTGCATGACCAGGCGGCGCATGCCGTCGTCGATCAAGGTGTAAGCCAGGTACAGCATCAGGCCGGCCGTGACGGCTTCCGGAACGCGTCCGATCAGCTGGCTGCCGAAGATGGCCAATGCGGCCAGCAATACCGAATAAATGAGTGCCGAAAAACGGCTGTGGCCGCCGGCCTGGATGTTGGCCTTGCTGCGCGAGGCCACGGCTTCGCTGGGAAAGCCGCCCATCAATCCGACCACCACGTTGGACAGGCCCTGGGTCCACAGCTCGCGTTCGGAATTCGGCCGACGATGCGTGGCCGCGGCAATGGTCGGCATGCACAGCATCGATTCCAGCGATGCCACGGCGGCGATCGCCACCGCATACGGCAGCACCACCGGTATCCAGTGCAGCAGCGGGCCGACACCGTTGTTGAGCGTGAAATGAATCACCGAAAACTCGGGCAGCAAACCGTCGACGCTGGACCAGGTCGCGCCCAGACGATCGGCGCCGAAGAGCAGCACCAGCAGGTAATGCACCAGCGTGCCGCCGATCAGGGCATTGAGGATGAATGGTGATTTCAGGGACGACTTTGGCGGCCGCAGGCAGAGATAGACGGTCGCCGCTGTTACCACCAGGCTCAACGGATGCCAGAGCAGCAGGAAGCTCTCGAAGGAAGCGAATCCGGATACGCCGGAGGCCGGCAGGAAGGCGGTCTTTGCCATCAGCGCCGCGCTGCCGATCATGGTGCCGGCGATCACCGGATAGGGAATGAACTTCAGGGTACGGCCGACCTTGATGAGCGCAAACAGACACTGCGAGGCACCGGCCAGTGCAGTGCAGATGAACAGCAGCACGAACACCAGTTCGGCCGGATTCGGCGCGGCCATGATCAGGGGGTTTTTCAGGAGCGCGGCGGCCAGTGCAGCCAGGATCAGCGCGATCTTCGAACTCGAGCCGTTGATCACACCCGGCGTGCCGCGAAACAGCGTCGCCAGGAAGCCGGTCATGACGCAGGTCCACATTGCCGCTTGAATGCCACTGGCAAAATTGAGCGGGCCCAGCGGCGACACCGCGATGCGGCCGTACACCAGTTCGACCGGCAAGGCGAACAGCGTGGCGATCACGCCACCCACGATGTCGTTGCGTGCCAGGTGCATTTTCATTGGCGACTCACGCGCGTTTGCGTGCACTGCGCCAGGCGGTGAGCGTCCTCAGGCGAGACGGGGTCGTGCCTTTCCACGATTGACGCCAACCGCATCAGTGCGTTACTGCGCAATGCATTGGCCGGCACTGCCTTTGGCCAGTCCGGCCACGTCGTTCGGCCGGTTCTGGCTGATGCTGGTCGGCATCGTCACCTGAACGCCCTGTTCCGGCGGGACGATGACCGGCCGCGTGATGCCGGTCCGCACGAAGCCGAACTGGCCGGTGTTGATCAACTGGGCGCCGCCGGGATTGGTCACTTCGACCGCGCCCTGGGCCACATCCAGATGCAGGCCGTTCGGCGGCACGCGGCCGTTGACGGTGGCGATGTCGGCGCAATTGTCTTCGCAGTACAGCAAGCCGAAATGGGTACCGCGAATACCGATCGTCGCCGTCGGTGTCGTGTACTGCACCGATTCCTTGCTGCGCTTGCCGATCAGGCCGGACACCGCCCGCAGGCCGCCCTTGAGCAAGCTGAGCGAGAGCACGTCGGCCTCCGGCTTGGCCGCCTCGTAGCTGACCTTGTCGACGCGCAAGCGGGTATTCGGCCGCAGCACCAGTTCGGACTCATCCTTGAACTTGAGCCGGGCATAGGTATCGGCCGAGGTGCTGAGCAGGTCGCCCTGCAGGACCTCGGATTTCAGCGCCAGCACCTTCTTGCTGCCATCGGCGCGTTCCACATTGAGCAGACCGGCCAGATGGGTGACTGTGGCAACGACTTGCGCCAGGGCGGCCTGCGTCATGCACAGCAGGAAGACAAACAACATCGGCTTGATTTTCATGGTCGCGTTGTCCTATCTGCACACAGGCAGTTTGCGCACGGCGCCCGCACCCGGTCGGGCATCGTCGGCACTGCCGCCGAAGCTGCCAGCATCGCCACCGATGGTCTGCGCCGGCGTGCCCGTGTCACTGGCCTTGATCGTCAGCGCGGCAATCTGGCTGCCGGTCGCAGCCTTGGCTGCCGCCAGGGTGCGCAAATAGTCTTCGACCTGCACGATCGACGATTTCAGGCCGGTGTCGGTGACCGGCGGAGGGGTTGGCACGGGCGCAGGGACCGGAGCAGGGACCGGTGCCGGCACCGGGGCAGGGACTGGAACGGGAACAGGAACGGGAACAGGCGTCGGCACTGGTGCTGGAACGGGTACCGGTGCTGGAACGGGAACGGGAACGGGTACGGGTACCGGTACTGGCACAGGAACCGGTGTTGGAACGGGTACGGGTGCTGGAACGGGTACCGGCACTGGTACAGGTACCGGCGCCGGGACGGGCACCGGTGCGGGAACGGGTGCCGGGGCCGGTGGCGGTATCGGCACGAACTGTTTGACGACCGGCGTGGCGCCGGCGAACGTCGCACCTCGAGCGACCGTCACCGTGCCGGAGACCGCCGAGAGCAGGATGCTGGAACCGCTCGCGACATTGAATCTTGCCGTCGAAGCGACCAGGATGTCCGAGCCGGCGTCGAGCGCCACGCCACCGCCCGTGCTGTTGAGACTGCCTGCGATGTCGATGCCGTCGTTGCCGCTCGCGGAAGGATTGGCCTTGAGCACGATATCGCCGCTCGCCGTCACCGACGAACTGGCGTCGAGGCTGATCGGGCTGTGCGATTGCAAGGTCACGGTACCGCCGGTGGCCTCGATGCGCGAACCGGACAGGACGATTGCGCCGGTATTGTCGATGACGATCTTGCCATTCTGGTTGGATACATTGCCCAGATTGAAGTTGGCGGCGCCCGACGTGTTGACCAGGCTGATTTTGCCGCTGCCGGCATTGGTTGCGCTGAATCCCCGTACCCGGTTGGCACCCTCGAGGACGGTACCGCCGATGCTGCTGGTCGTGAGCATGCCGGCAACGATCGTGTTGTTCTGGCTGATCGCACCACCAGAAGTCACGCTCACGCTGCCACCGGCGTTGCGAATCGCACCCAGCACCATCGGGCCGGTACTGCGCAGTGCATAGGCGCCAGCGACGGTGCCGCCAGCCGACACCGCATCGATCCGGTTGCCCGCATTGTCGAGCGTGATGTTACCCGCCGATTGGGCCTGTACGGCGCCGGCCATGAGCGCGCTCACCGCACTCTGACGGACACTGCCCTGCGCAGCGTTCAGAACGAGCGTGCCGGCGTTGAGCCCGCCGATACTCAAGTCGCCGGCGGCCTGGGTCAAGCTGACTTTGCCGGAGGTGAAGGCGAGGCTGCCACCGGACTGGACATAACTGTTCGACACCGTGAGGTCGCCGCTACCGGTCAGTCTGCCGCCCGAAATCTCAGCATCGGCAACGCTCAGGTTGCCCACAGCCATAAGCTGGCCATCGGCGATCGCGAGACGGCCCGCCGTCAGCGCCGAGTTGATCGTGGCCGTCCCGTTGGCGAGCGCCACCGTCTTGCCGCTGGCGCTGATGCTGCCGCCGAATGCATCGAGGGTCGTGGTACCGAGTTTGACAGCGCCGCTGCCGATGCCGGTCGAATCCGGATTGAACACCATCCCCAGCTTGCCGGCCGTTGAAGTGATGCTGGCGTTGAGATTGATGTCGCGATAGGCATTGAGCGTCAGCAAGGCATCGCCGCCGGTCGTCTTGCTGATGGCGGAATTGACGAAGATGTCGCCGGCGCCCGGGCTGGCGCTGTCGTTTCCGGTCGTAATGGTGACCGCGGTGCCCAGGTTCAGTGCGCTGTTGATGGAGGAACTGCTGAGGAAAGAATGGCCGCTGCTGCTGGTGTAGATCACCCCGCCGCTACCGTTGACCGGACTGATACTGCTTTCAGGGCCCTGGATCGTGATGTCGACCGGATCGATCACCCACTCACCGCCACGGCCGACCTGAGGGGCGCGCATCACTGCCAGCTGCCTGGTACCCGAGGTCTCCACAACGCCGCCCGCGCCGCTGCTGCCGAGCGCCGAGATCTGGCCGTCGATGCTGGCATCCTCTGCAATAAGGCGGATCCGCCCGCCATTGACGCCATCGGCGGCGATCGTCGAAGCTGGATCGGTGCGCACCGATTGCGTCGCAGACAGGAAGATCCGGCCGCCATCGCGCTGCACGCTGCTGGCATTGATCACGCCGCTGTTGGTCACCAGGCCGCCCGACAAGCCGATGCGGCCGGCTTCCGACAGGATTTGCCCGAGGTTGGTGACATTCCCGGCGGCGCCCGTGATCTCGACCCGCACGCCCGGCGTTCCGGTATCGGCCAGCTGGATGCTCTGGCCGGCGGCGAGAATGATCTCGCCGCCCGGCGCCGTGATCACGCCGCTGTTCTCAACGCTGGGAGCAATCAGGTAGACGTTGCCGCCCTGCGGCGTCGTGATGCTGCCGTAGTTGCGAACGTCACCAGCCTGGGTCGCCGCACCGAAATTCAATCTGCCGGCCAGGAAATCGGTGTCACG
>JAYUWF010000370.1:0-10122 GCA_043753685.1 Herminiimonas sp. | reverse complement strand
TTCGATGTCGGGCCGGTCGAGCCGGGTCGCCCAGCGCAACGTCGAGCGCAGGATTTCTATTTTTTCAAGCAGGCTGGCGTAGGACTGGATGGTGCCGGGCGTGTTGGGTGCGCTGGAAGCATCCGGTTCCGGCTGGTCGAGAATTTTCACCATGGCGTTGTCCAGGCAGTTGCGTGGATCGCCGCCATCAGCTCAGCTGCTTTTGCACGAGCTGAAAATACATGCCCTTCTTCGCGACCAATTCATCGTGTCGTCCCTGTTCGACGATGGCGCCTTCATACAGCACCAGGATCTTGTCGGCACGCATGATGGTGCTGAGGCGGTGGGCAATGACCACGGCAGTGCGACCACGCAAGATTTCCTGCATGTTGCCGAGGATATTGCTCTCGGACTGGGTGTCGAGCGCCGAGGTGGCTTCATCGAACACCAGTAGGCGCGGGTCGTGGTACAGCGCGCGCGCAATGCACAGCCGCTGGATCTGGCCGCCCGAGAGACCGACGCCGCGTTCGCCCACCACCTGCTCGTACCCGAGCGGCATCTTGGCGATGAAGGCGTGCGCATCCGCCATCTTGGCGACGTCTTCGATCCGGCGCCGCTCGGAGCCGTCGTCGCCGCTGGCGATGTTTTCCGCGATCGTCCCGGAAAACAGCAGGTTGCTCTGCATGACGTAGCCGATCTGCGCCCGATAGTATTCCTTGTCGATGACGGCCAGGTCATATCCATCGACCACGATCTTGCCCTCGGTCGGCGGATAGAAACCGACCAGCATCTTCGCCAGCGTGGTCTTGCCGGAACCGCTGCGCCCGACGATGGCGACCATCTGGCCGGGCTTGATGTCGACGCTGATGTTTTCCAGGACGTAGGGCGTCTCGTTGCCGCCGTAGCGGAAATACACATTCTCCAGGCGCACGGCGCCCTGCAGGTCGGGAATCACCACGCGCGACGGCATCTCCGATGGTTTCTGTTCCGGTTCGATGTCGAGCACGTCGCCCAGCCGTTCCATGGCCACGCCGGCATCGTTCAAGAGTCCCCACAATCCGACCAGGCCCATCAGGGGCGACAGCACGCTGCCCATCAGGGCGTTAAAGGCGATCAACTGGCCGATCGACAGTTCACGCGCCAGCACCAGGTTGGCGCCCATCCACAGGATCGCAATCGTGGTGGCGGCATGCAGCAACTGGCTGGCAAGACCCACCTTGATGTGGAAGGATTGCGCCTGGTATTGCACTTCCAGCGCCTTGGCGTATTTCTTTTCCCATTTCATGCGTACCGAGCGTTCGATGCCCATGCCCTTGACGGTTTCCACGCCACCCAGCGCTTCCATCAGATAGGACTTGGCGTCGGTCGATGCGGTGAAGACATCACGCGCGTAGGTCTTCAGTTTTGGCGTGGCCAGGACGGTGAGTGCCATGATCGGTATGACGAAGGCGATCAGGATCAGCGTCATCTTGACGTTGTAGAGAAACATGACCGAAAAATAGATCACCACCATCAACAGGTTCAGCACAGTCGTGATGGTCGACTCGGTCAGGAAAGCGCGGATGGTCTGGTTTTCCTGGAAGCGGGCAAAGATGTCACCGGTCTTTCGCTTGGCGAAAAAGGAAAACGGCAGCGACAGCGTGTGCTTGAAGAATTGCGACATCATGGCGAAATCCATGTTGCGCACCATGAAGTTCGACAGATACGAGCGGATCGTCGACATCAGTTGCGAAAACAGGTTCGAAATGATCAGCCCGACGATCAACAGGTGCAGCAGACTCACGTTCTGATGCACCACCACGCCGTCGAGAATGTTCTGGATGATCAGCGGCGGTACGATGCCCAGCAACTGGATCACCAGCGTGGCCATGAACAGGTGCGCCAGGATCTTTTTGTATGGCGTCAGGTACGCGACGAAACGCAACCATGGCGAGCGCGCGGCCGCCAGTTGCGCCAGGTTCTGGTTCGAGGTGAACAGCAGGCAGGTGCCGCGCCAGCCACGCTCGAATTCCTCGACGCTCATGCGCCGGAAGCCCAGCCCGGGGTCCGCCACCCACACCCGGCGCTTGGAAATGCCGTAGACCACCACGTAGTGATAGCCTTCCCAATGGACGATGAAGGGTAGCTCGAAGCCGAGCAGCGATTCGTACGTGCATTGCACGCCGCGTGTCGTGAAACCGAGCGATTCGCCGACCCGGGCCAGGCTGTCCAGCGTTGCACCTTCGGTCGTGACATTGGCCAGTTCGCGCAACTTACCGAGCGTCATCGGAATGCCGTAATGCCGGCACAGCATTGCCAGGCAGGCGGCGCCGCAATCCATTTCCTCGGCTTGCTCGACCAGCGCGAAGCGCTTGATGATGCGTTCGCCCAGTTCCGGTTTCGAGCCCAGATCCAGCAGCACGGGTCGCTTGCGGCGCTGTTCCAGGGTTTTCTGACGTTGCAGTTCGCGCTCGACGAACTGGATGCGCTCTTCCAGCACTTCGCGTAGTTTCGGATTGCGCTCGAGTATGAAGTGGACGGTCTTTTCCGGTATCACCAGGACGCGCACGTCGGTGACGGCGATTGCGGACGCCAGTTGCTCCTGGCGCAGCACGCAGGCTTTTTCGCCGAAAATCTCGCCTTGGTGCAGCGTCGCCAGCGAAAACGGCATGCCTTCCTCGGTGCGCACGATCCGCACTTCGCCCTGCCGCACCACATACAGGCGACGGTCGTCGCGCGCATCCTGTTTGATGATTTCGCGTCCGGCGGCAATGCGCTTGACGCCGACGCTGCGCACCGCTTCTTCCAGCTCTGCGCGATCGATCTTGCCCGGCAGGTCGAACAGACGAGTGACGAAGCCACCCGCCGAATTGATGGCTACATAACTGCTGACGAACGCCTGCGCCGCCGGATTCTGCGCCAGGATCGGTGCGGTGACGGTGCGCGGTATGAACAGCAATTCGGTCTTGGCCGATGAGCGCATCGAGGCTTCGTGGCGGTACTCGCGCAGCATCGCGATGTCGGCCACCACGCCGCGCGCCTTGCGCACGCCCATGCTGGTTTCCTTGCCGTGCTCCTCGACGAACAGGCGCACGGCGCCCGACTTGACCACGCACAGGCCCTCGGCAGGGTCGCCGAGGTTGCAGACGGTCTCGCCGAACGCATAGGTGCGCACCTGGGCATGCTGCGCCAGATGCTCCAGCTCCTCCGGCTTGAAGGGCGACAACAACTCGACCGACGCCAGGAATTCTGTCAGCGATTGCAACTGCGGGGCTGCGTCCATCACTCAGGTCCGCTTCACGGTCACTGGGCCGCGTGGCATGCGCTGCGCAATGTCAACGGGCTTCGATGATGTGCTCTTGCGCACGGGCGGCCAGCCACTGTTCGCGCAACAGGCGCCGTATTTCGGCGCAGGTTTCATCGTCGAGCATGGCGGGATGACGCGCGCTGACGGAAAAGATTTCGAAGAGCGAACCGTCGGCGGTCGGGAACGGCCCCAGCAGCTCACCAGGCGCGGCATTGAAGACCTTGGCCTCGACATCGGTTTTCAGGGCGCCGCGCATGACCTTGCCGATCACGCCACCCTTCGACCTAGTCTCGGCAATCGAATGCTCGCGCGCCATCTCGTCGAAACTGTCGGGGTCTTCGCGCAACAGGGACATCATTTCCTTGGCGGTGCCCTCCGAATCCAGCACGATGTGACGGACTTCGACGCTGTCGAAACGCGGTGAATTGAGCTTGAAGAATTCTTCCACGGCGCGTCCGTTGCAGACCTGCGCCAGCATCTTTTCCTGATACAGGCCATCGGTGATGAAGCCTTCGAATTCATCCAGGCTGACACCGAGCGAGTCGAGATAATTGTTGGTGTCGGCAGCGCGATGCAGGCCCAGCACCCGGCGGAACTGATCGGCGCGTTCCTGCACTTCGTCCGGCGAGAGCGAGACGCCCTGCTTCTTGGCAGCCTGCACGGTCAGCTTGTCGCGCACCAGCTGCTCCACCAGACCGGAAAATTGCCCACTGAGTTTCAGGGTGCGGACGAAATCGTCGGTGGTGATGACTTCTTCGTCGATGCGTGCGATGGCTGTTGCGGTCATGGTGTCTCCTCGTAGCGGAATCCGGGATTGGTTCCTGCAAAAATTTTAGAGGAGTACTGGCTATGTTGGGTTCCGTCGGTGCAGTCGTGGTGTTAGAGGAGTATCAAGGAATGTACGACAGCGCTTGAAGGCGGTGTCGGACACGCCGGAGCGATCATGTTGAGGGCGTGCGGAAGATGTCAGCTTGGATCGGCCTGGTAGATCCTTCATATCGACAACCCCTACACCAGACCTTGCCGAATGGTTTCAGGGTAACCTTGTCAACAGATAGGTCAATCAGATCGTGGCAATTTCGGTCTCAACTCGCCACTTTGCCAAGCGCCACCAGGATCTTCTGCGGCGTGCACGGCTGCGAAAACACCGCCACGCCCATCGGCATCAAGGCATCGTTGATCGCATTCATGACCGCTGCCGGTGCGCCGGCGGTACCGGCCTCGCCCGCCCCCTTGGCGCCAAGCTTCGAGGACGCCGTGGGCGTCTGCACGTGGCCGACCACGATGTCCGGCATCTCGCCTGCCATCGGCACCAGGTAATCGGCCATGCTACCGTTCTGCATCAGGCCGGCATCGTCGTACAGGCATTCCTCGAACAGTGCGCCACCGATGCCTTGCACGATCGCGCCACGCATCTGCTCGTCGACCAGCATCGGATTCAAGACCCGGCCGCAATCCTCGACCGCCCAGTGCTTGAGCAGCTTGACGAAGCCGGTGTCGATGTCGACCTCGACATAGGACGCCTGCACGCCATTGGTAAAGATGAAGGGATAGTCGCGCTGTGCGTAGTGGCGCGTGACCATCAGTTCGGCCGTGAAGCCGGCCGGCAGCGTGTCGGGACGGAAGTAGGCGACCCGACCGAGTTCGGCCAGCGTAAGCACTTCCTGCTCGGTCTCGCGATCGATTACGGCGTCGCGATACAGCGCCAGTCCGGCAGCATCGCGCTGCAGGATCTGCGCTGCGGTCGCCAGGATGTTGGTGCGCAATGCAAGACCGGCCTGCAACACCGCTTCGCCGCCGATACCCGCGCCGCGCGAGGCCCAGGTACCGCCGCCATAGGGCGTGGCATCGGTGTCGCCGGTGATGATGCGAACCTGGCCGATCGATACGCCGACGGCATCGGCAGCGATCTGCGCATAGATGCCTTCGCTGCCCTGCCCCTGCTCACCGACACTGACGGCCACCACGATGCTGCCGCTCGGCTCGAGCCGGACGGTGGCGCCATCTTGCGCCGAAATGCGGGCGCCGCCGACGCCATAGAAAGCCGAGCCCGGATTGGTCAGCTCGATCAACGTCGCAAACCCGATGCCGCGATAGATTCCCCGCTCGCGCAGCGCAGCCTGTTCGGCCCGCAGCGCCGGATAATCCATCATGACTTCCATCTTGCGCAGACAGGCTTCGTGCGACAGGATTTCGAGCTTGATGCCGGAAGCGCCGGTGTAGGGATAGGCGTCGTCCGGCACCACGTTGCGCTTTCTGAATTCGAGCGGATCCATGCCCAGCTTTTGCGCTGCCAGGTCGACCAGGCCTTCGGTCACCGCGCAGGCGATCGGATGGCCTACGCCACGGTACTGGCAGGTCGGCGTCTTGTTCTGGAACACCACATCGAGATGGGCGCGATAAGCCTTGTGGCGGTAGGGTCCACCGACCAGGTTGACCACCTGGTTGCCCTCGATCGCACTGGTGCGCGGGAACATCGAATACGGGCCGATGCCGGTCAGGTCGTCGATTTCAAAGGCCAGTATCTGTCCTTCGGCGCTGGCGGCGATGCGTGCCTTGACGCGGTGCTCGCGGGCGTGGATGTCGCTCACAAACGATTCGAGACGGTCGGCGACGAATTTCACCGGGCGCTTGAACATGATGCTCAGGGCGACGGTCGCGAAATCGTCCGGATAAGCATGCACCTTGATACCGAACGAGCCGCCGACATCCTTGCAAATGACCCTGACCGCGCTTTCCGGCAAATCGAACTGGCGCGCATACAGGTCCTGCATCATGTGCGGCGCCTGTTGCGAGTGATACACCGTCAAGCGCGCGTCGCCGGCATGCCAGTCGGCGATCTGGCAGCGCGATTCGAGCGTCACGCCGGTGTGTCGGCCAAAATGAAACGTGGTCTCGGCCACCACCGCCGCACTGGCGAAGGCTTCATCGACGCCGCCGGTATCCAGATCGCGGGTGAAGCACAGGTTGTCGCCCAGGCTAGGATGCAGCACCATGGTGTCGGCCGCCAGCGCGGTCTCCATGTCGGTCAGGGCCGGCAGCGCTTCCCATTCCACTTGCAGGTATTGCAGCGCATCCTCGGCTTCAGCGCGGGTGTCGGCGACGATCGCCACCACCGGTTCGCCCTGCCAGCAGGCGCGGTCCAGCGCCAGCGGATATTGCGGCGCCGACTTCATGCCGGCCAGATGCGTCAATGTCGCCACCCACGGCTTGCAGACTTCGGCCATCTGATGGCCGTCGACGATTCCGACCACGCCCGGCATCATGCGCGCGTAATCGCGATTGATCGAAATAATGCGGGCATGCGCGACCGGACAGCGCCAGTACACCACATGCGCCATGCGCGGCAGGTTGATATCGTCCAGATACTGGCCACGGCCTTCGAGCAAGCGGCGTGCGCCGCTGCGCACCACCGGTTCGCCGATGTAGCGCTGGTCGTCGGTCAGCGGCGGCAAGCCGGTGACGGCCTTGTCGGGCGCGTTCATGCGGAAGCTCCGGTGGCCTGCACTGTTGCGCCGGCACCGGCACCGGCACGATTGGCCAGCACATCGGCAATCGCATCGACGATCGCCTGGTAACCGGTGCAGCGGCAGTAATTCCCGGAGATGAACTGGCGGATCGCATCGCGGTCGGCGTCCGGTTGCGTCGCCACCAGTTCGGCCGCTGCCAGCAGCATGCCGGAGGTGCAGAAGCCGCACTGGAACGCATTACGCGCCAAAAACGCCTGCTGCAGATCGCGCAGCACGCCCGATTCGGTCAGCCCCTCCACGGTATCGACCCGGCGCCCGTCGGCCTGCACCGCCAGCACCAGGCAGCCGCGCACGATTTCGCCATCCAGGCGCACGGTACAGGCGCCGCAGACGCCATGTTCGCAGCCCAGGTGGGAGCCGGTCAGGCCCAGGTCATGTCGCAGGAAATCGACCAGGTGGGTGCGCGGCTCGACTTCATGCCGCTGCAACTGGCCGTTGACGGTGACGTGGATGGTGCAGGTATCGGACATGGTTTCTCGATTCGCAATGGGTGGTCGGCGGTATCAGGTCGCCAGGCCGGCAACCACCCGCTGCAACAGCACGGTTGCCAGATGCCGCTTGGTGGCGGCGGAATTGGTCAGGTCGGCCAGCGGCGCCAGCGCGCCGACCAGTTCGGTCGCCAGCACCTGGGCGGCGGATTGCAGCACCGCCCTGTCCGGCGTGCGGCCGTCGAGAAACCGTTCGGTTTCGCGCGCCCGAACCGGGGTCGTGCCGATTCCCAGGAACGACAGGCGCGTGTCCTGCATCGTCTGTTGCGTGATGCGGCTGGCAACCGCCAGGCCGACGATGGCGTAATCGCCATGCCGCCGCGCCAGTTCGTCGAAACCGAAACGGTGCTCCGCGCTCGGCACCGGCAATTCGCAGGCGACCACGAGTTCGCCTTCCTGCATTGCCGTCGTATACAGATCCAGGAAAAAATCGGCTGCGGCGATGCGCCGCTCGCCGCTTCGACTGCGCAGCACCACCACCGCGTCGAGCGCCAGCGCACAGGCCGGCCATTCGGCAGCCGGATCGGCATACGCGATCGAGCCGCCCCAGGTGCCCAGGTTGCGGATCGCCCGGTGCGCAATGTGCGGCGCGGCCATCGCCAGCAGCGGCGCGTTCTGCGCCACCAGGGCCGACGCTTCGATCTCGCTGTGGGTGACCAGCGCGCCGATGCGCAACAGCTTGCCGTCGTCGGACAGGCGCATGCCGCGCAGCGTTTCGATGCCGTTGATGTCGACCACGATGGCCGGCTCCGACAGGCGCATGTTCAGCGTCGCCATCAGGGTCTGGCCGCCGGCCAGCAGGCGCGCTTCGTCGCCGTATTCGGCCAGCAATCCGAACACCTGGTCCAGCGTGCGGGGCTTGATGTAATCGAAGGCAGGAGCTTTCATGGATGCGCCTCAGCTAGCAAGGTGGCCAGCAAGCCAGACTCCGAAACCGGTCGAGGCGGCGCCGAGCACGAACCACAGGATGCGCACCGATTCGGAACCGATGCCGGCGGGCTGCGCGCTGACGGCGCTGGCCATCATCGGCCGCGCCGGCATCGAGTTCGCCGCGCTGGAGGCTGTCGCTGCCAGCGTGGTTGACGCGGTGGCGCCAGCGTCGGCAGCCGGCGCATCCAGGCAGGCCCGGAACGCATTGAAGAACTGATCCGCCATCTGCTTGGCGGAGGCGTCGATCATCCGCCCGCCGATCTGGCCGAGCTTGCCGCCGATCGAAGCGCTGGCGCTGTAGTGCAACCTGGTGCCGCTGCCGTCGGGTGTGAGCGCCACGACCGAGCTGCCGCGCGCGAAACCAGCTGCGCCGCCGGAACCTTCGAAATTCAGCGTGCAGCCATGGCCGGGTCGCACGTCGCTCATCAGGATCTTACCGACGAAGCGGGCGCGCACCGGGCCCATCTTCAACAGCACCCGGGTATGGGTTTCGGTCGGCGTGATCTGCTGGACTTCCTCGCAACCGGGAATGCACTTCCGAAGTATCTCGGCATCGTTCAAGCCTGCCCAGACTTGCTGCGGCGGTACACCGATGATGACTTCGCCGGCCAATTCCATGTCGTCCCCTGTCTTTTTTATCGGATGCCAGATCAGGCATGTCACCTGATCATCAATCTTATTTACCAACTGCACAACAATATGCCACAATGTTGATCAGTTGGTAAATACTTGATTGACGCTTCCGATTGACGCTTTCCACCATCGAGAACGATTTGCGCACTGCAGCAATCACCGACGAGACAAGCATCGCAGCGCCGGCCCGCAAGCGCCTGACGCTGGTCGAGCGCGAGGCACAGATCCTGGCCGGCGCGATCGCCTTCTTTTCGGTGCACGGCCTCGATGGCCAGATGCGCGTGCTGGCCAATGAGATCGGCGTCACGCACGCCCTGCTCTACCATTATTTTCCGACCAAGCAGGCCCTGATCGAGCGGGTCTATTACGAACTCTTCGAAGGCCGCTGGAAGCCGGAGTGGGAACGGCTCCTGGATGACCCGAAGCTGGACGTCGAAGAAAAATTCATCCGCTTCTACCGCGACTACACCGGCACCGTGCTGACGCGCGAATTCACCCGCATCTTCATGTTTTCCGGGTTGAGCAATCACTACATCACCGACCGCTTCTTCACGCTCTTGCGCACCCGGTTGTTTCCGCGCCTGGTGCGGGAGACCCGGCGCTATTGCGGCACGACGTCGCGCAAAAAAGCGAGCGCGCAGGAATTCGAATTGCTGATGGGTCTGCATGGCGGCATTTTCTACACCGCCGTGCGGCGCTACATCTATGGGCAGCCAGGGCATGGCGCGGCACTTGCTGAATTCGATGCCGCTGCCATGGGAGACCGGGTACGTTCGTATCTGCTGTCGGCAAAGGCGGTGCTGGTGACGCCCATGAAGATCGTGACATCCGACCCGGTCGCCACCCCAACCAGGCGCCCACGCCCGACACCGAACACCGCGCCGGCACGCTCGGCCCGCCCCACCCGCTCAACCAGAGGAAGCTGACATGGCATTGACGCTCAACCATTACTCGATCCGCACCCAAAACATCGAGGCTTGCCGCGATTTCTATCGCGACGTGCTTGGCCTGACCGTCGGCCCGCGACCGGACTTTCCTTTCCCCGGCGCCTGGATGTACCGCGGCGACCATGCCGACATCGCCAATGCGGTGGTGCACATCATTGGCATCGACAAGACCGATGCCGGCGGCCTGAACGATTACCTCGGCGCGCGCGCCGAAGCGGATCTGCCGGGTACCGGCGCAGTCGATCACATCGCCTTCTTCGCCGATGGCCTGGGCGCCATGCTGGCGCATCTGCAAGGCAGCGGCGTCAGTTTTCGCGAGCGCACCGTGC
>JAYUWF010000369.1:0-10166 GCA_043753685.1 Herminiimonas sp. | reverse complement strand
TCCCCATCCATCGGTCGGGTGCCGGGTCAGCCGTGGCCGTACTTGCCGCCGGTCCGATGCGGACGGCGCCGACGTTGCGCCGCCTGGACCGTCACCGCGCTGCGATGATCGACCCGTACGCAATCGATGACATTGCCAAGCATTGACAACATCAGTAACCAGGGCAGCAATCGTCCGTTTCGAAATCTGGTCAGCATGCTGCGTCCTGGAGGTTCGGCGGAGATTGAATGCGCCTTGTAATGCTACTTGCTGGTATCGTACAGCGGCTTGAAATTGCGTCAATTTCGCCAACCCGCAACGTTCGCACCCTTGCTGGCATGGAGCCGTTCTCACCTGCTAGAATCGCCGCGTTGTGTTTCGAAGTTACTCCTCACCTATCAAGGAATTCCATGACCATTCAATTTCAACGACTGTTCCTGACAAGCGCGCGTGCTGCGTGTCTGTCGACGGTGATGGTTGGCGCGATGTTCGGCAGCACGGCGCAGGCAGCCGATCCGGTAGCCGCGCCAGCGATCATCAAGACCGAATCGGGCCTGCAGTATCAGGACCTAATCGTCGGCAAAGGCGCCGAAGCCGTCACCGGACGGCCGGTGCAGGTGCACTACACCGGCTGGCTGCAGAATCCGGATGGTTCGGCGGGCAAGAAATTCGATTCGAGTCTGGATCGCGGCGACCCCTTCGTTTTCCCGCTGGGTGGCGGCCGGGTGATTCGCGGCTGGGATGAAGGCGTGGTCGGCATGAAGGTCGGCGGCTCGCGCAAATTGATCATCCCCGGCGCGCTGGCGTATGGCGGGCGCGGCGCCGGTGGTGGCTTGATCCCGCCGAATGCGACGCTGATCTTCGACGTCCAGCTGCTGGGCGTGAAGTAATTTCAGACGTACGACACCAGCATCTTGGTGGCCAGCACGTACAACAGGCAGGCAAACACGCGCTTGATGGTCAACACCGGCAAGCGATGCGCCAGGCGTGCGCCATAAGGCGCCGTCACCACGCTGCCGCACACCAGCCCGACCAGTGCCGTCACCGAAATGAAACCCAATGCATCGGCCGGCAGTCCCGCCACGTTCCAGCCCGAGACCAGATAACCGATGGTGCCGACGACAGCCACCGGAATGCCGATCATGGCAGCCGTGCCGATGGTGGTGCGCATCGGCACGCCGCACCAGAGCATGAAGGGAATCGTCAGGAACGCGCCGCCGGCCGATACCAGGCCGCAGACGATACCGATGCAGGTGCCGATCGCCAGCAGCGGTAACGGTCCGGGCAAGGTGCGCGCGGCGGCGGGCTTGCGGTTCAGCAGAATCTGGGTTGCGCCGAGGTAGACGATCACCGCAAAGCTCAGCGCCAGCGTGCGCTGCGGTATCCAGGCCGACGCCAGCGTCGACAGCAGGCTGCCGAGCGCCATCCCGGGTGCGATGCGCTTGACGATCGCCAGGTCGACGCCGCCGAGCTTCGAGTGCTCGCGCACGCTGGCGCCGGAGGTGAAGATGATCGATGCCATCGACGTCGCCAGCGCCATGTGCACCACATGGTCCGGTGCGAAATGCTGGGCACCGAAAGTCAATGCCAGCAGCGGCACCAGCGTCATGCCGCCCCCGATGCCGAGCAGACCTGCCAGCACGCCTACCGCGGCGCCCGCTGCGACATACGCCAGGAACCAGATCATCGGCGCGCGCCGCCGGTGCAGGCCGTCGATCTTCTGCGCTGCGTGCGCGTGCCACGATTGAACATGCCCTGCCTCTCGTCGGATGGGACGCGTCGCGACCGACGCGCAGGGCCTGAATTTTAACTTCTATCGTTGATCGATGGAACTTTCGCTGTGCCGGTGCTCAATGCCGGACCTGCTTGAAATCGGCATCCACCACGTTTTCCGGTCCGACAGGGCCGGATTGCGCGGCGGCGGCGGGATCTGGTTGCACCGACTGCTGTGACTGCTGCGCGCTTTGCCGGGAAGCTTGCTGGCACACTTTTTTGCCGAGCTTCTGGCTGGCGGTCGGCAAGGTCGCGATCCTGGCATCGATGGCGTCCTTGTCGCTGCCGTGCATCGCCTCTTCCAGCGCCTCGATGGCGTCGTCGATTTTGGCCCGCTCTCCGGCGTCGGGTTGGTCGCCGTGCTCGCCCAGCGATTTCCGGGTCGAATGCCGCAGCGCGTCGGCTTCGTTGCGGCTTTGCACCAGTGCACGCGTCTTGCGATCCTCGTCGGCGTGTGCCTCGGCGTCGCGCAGCATGCGCTGGATCTCGCCCTCCGACATCCGGAATTGGCCATGACTCTGATCTTGATTTCCTTGCCGGTGGCCTTGTCGCGCGCGTGCACATGCAGGATGCCGTTGGCGTCGATGTCGAAGGTGACTTCGATCTGCGGCAGGCCCCGTGGTGTCGGTGGAATGCCTTCCGAATTGAATTCGCCCAGCAGCTTGTTGCCGCTGACGATTTCACGCTCGCCCTGGTACACCTTGATGGTGACAACCGGCTGATAGTCGTCGGCCGCCGAATGCAACTGGCTGAACTTTCCTTGGTCGCCTTGCGCTGCGCATCGTTGAAATGAGCCAGCACTGTGATGGCGGCTTCTGTGACCGGCTCGCCCAGGTTCTTTTCGGCGATGACCTTCATCTTGCGCCCCACTTCGGCTGAAATATGGGCGGCGCCAGACGCTTGCCGCGCACCTCGACCCAGGCGTCGCCGTTGTCCGCCCGGACCATGGTGTACGGCATCAAGCCCAGATCTTCAAGCGGAGACCAACGCAGCAACGCACCCATCAGGGCCGCAGACATTCACAATTTATTCAAGGTGGGTACTTGGCAGAATGCCGAAAAACTATGCCGACAGAATGATCTCGACATCGATGGATTGGTCCCGATCACCGACCAAAATCACCACGTTACAAGATCACTTGAAAAAGTGTGATGAAAATGATTAGTTAAGTATTGTGGCTGTCTTAGACAAACTCTCGGCGCGCCGTAAACAAGTTGTTTTGCCAAGATAAATACATCCCGAAAAGCTTGAAAACCAACGGATATCTATTTAGAGAAAGCATCTCTAGGAAGAAACATATTTTTCAGTTCCAATATAAATTGAAACGTTGATTGGATGGTCATGGAAAATATTTTGGAAGCGCCTGTGTCTACCCCTCTTGAAGTGCTTGCCTTCACCTTGGGTAAAGAGGAATACGGCATCGACTTGCTTAAGGTGCAAGAGATTCGGGGCTACGATGCTGTCACACGAATTGCTAACGCGCCAGACCATGTCAAGGGCGTCATCAATTTACGCGGCGTAATCGTCCCCATCGTCGACATGCGCATCCGTTTTGCGCTTGGCACGCCGACCTATGATCAGTTCACCGTCGTAATCATTCTGAACCTCGGCAAACATGTCGTCGGTATGGTGGTCGACAGTGTTTCCGATGTCGTTAGCTTGAGTCTCGACCAAATAAAATCGCCACCACAGATGGGCGCCACCCTGGCAACTACCTATTTGACAGGCCTGGCCACGCTCGGCGAGCGCATGTTGATTCTCATCGATATTGAGCAGCTGATGTCTTGGGAGGAGATTACTTCCCTTGAAACAGAATTTAACTAAATACCTGCCCAGGATAAATTGGGAAATGGATGTGGTCTTGATGGGATGTGATGCAAGGTGGTGGACCCGCCGCAGTGCGAGCACTGCAAGGGGAGGCCAACGCAGCCACGCGCTCATCGGGGCCGCAGGCATTCACAATTTATTCTGGGTGGGTACTTAGATTAAAACTAGGGCGCTACTTTTTACCGACCGTCGCGCCGTGCCCGAACAGACACGTTCACGCATTACCGACACAAAAAACGAATCAGGTATCTCATGCTCAAAAATCTTAGTATTAAGACGCGGCTTATTTCTGTCATCGCCTTCGTATGCATCTTGTCCGTCGGTGTAGGCGTGTCTGGCTTGTTGCGCCTCGGAGAAACGAATTCTGCTGTCAAGACGTTGTACGAGGACCGGATGGTATCGCTTGGCCAGCTCGGCACTGTCCTGTCGCTCACTCAGCAAAATCAACTAACCATAGCCACCGCGTTGACAGGCGATCCGAAGGGATTGGCGTCCGCTGTCGAACAGGTAAAGGCCGTCACCGTTAAAATCAACGCAGAGTGGAGCGCCTATATGGCGACCTTTCTTACCGCCGAAGAAAAGGCACTGGCCGAACGATTCAAGGAAAGCCGTGCCAAACTTGTCGAAGGCAGGGCACCAATCCTTGCTGCAATGGGCGCAGGGGATGGACCTGCAGCTACTGCCCTTCTGCAAGGACCCGTTGTTGCTTTGTACAAGACCTTTCAAGACGACATGGCCGCGTTGATCCAGTTGCAGCTTGATGTCGGCAAAGACGAATATACAAAGTCGCAGGCACGCTATGAGACGTCGCGTTTGACCGCAATCATCACGGTTGCTCTGGGCTCTCTCGTCGGTATTGTCATGGGCGCGTGGCTCATCACAGGTATCACGCGTTCGCTTGCCAAGGCTTTGCACCTCGCGCAACGCGTGGCTGAAGGTGACCTGACTGTCAAAGTCAGCAATACCTCGAATGATGAGGTCGGCAAGCTTCTGACTGCCATGGGTGCGATGACTGAAAAACTAGTTGGAATCGTGGGCCAGGTACGCACGGGTACTGAGACGATTGCGACCGGATCCTCGCAAATCGCATCAGGCAATCTTGACTTGTCATCCCGCACCGAACAGCAGGCAGCGTCGCTCGAAGAAACGGCATCCTCGATGGAAGAGCTGACATCAACGGTCAAGCAAAATGCCGACAATGCCCGACAGGCGAACCAGTTGGCGGTTACCGCATCCGGGGTAGCCGTCAAAGGTGGCGCCGTCGTGTCACAAGTTGTCGACACCATGGGTTCTATCAATGATTCGGCGAAAAAGATCGTCGACATCATCGCGGTAATCGACGGCATCGCGTTCCAGACGAACATCCTTGCGTTGAATGCAGCGGTTGAGGCAGCCCGCGCTGGTGAGCAAGGTCGCGGCTTCGCAGTGGTAGCAACGGAAGTACGCAGTCTTGCGCAACGTTCGGCCGCTGCCGCCAAAGAGATCAAAACACTCATCGGCGACTCGGTTGACAAGGTCGACGCCGGCAGCAAGCTGGTCGCCGAAGCGGGCAGCACCATGAACGAGATTGTGGCAAGCGTCAGGCAAGTTACCGACATGATGGGTGAAATCATGGCAGCCAGCCAGGAGCAGAGCGCCGGCATCGAGCAGATCAATCAAGCGATCAGTCAAATGGACGAAGTCACGCAACAAAATGCCGCACTGGTAGAGGAAGCTGCTGCTGCTGCCGCTTCAATGCAGGAACAAGCTGGCCACCTGGCCCAAACGGTCTCCTTTTTCAAGCTCGACCAAACGCAGTCAAGGACTGCCCCGGTCATCTCCAGACCAGTTCCGCGTGCTGCAAGCGCGCCGGTTCGAAATCAGCTCTCGTCGCCGGCGTCAATATCAGCCTGCGCACCATCGGCAAGACGACTCCAGCCAGCACATGCTACAAACGCCGCCGAATGGGAAGCGTTTTGATCTGCACGACGCTCTCGGTTTTTGCGCAAGCGTAATTCAACATCGAAGGTAAATGACCATGTTCAAAAATATGAAGTTGGGAACCCGGCTGGCACTGGGGTTCGGCACGATTCTTTGCTTTGCCGCAGTCTTGGCATTGACCGGCGCAAGCATGCTGTCTTCGGTCATGGGCGGATTTCGCGAAATGAAAAACGACATCTTGCCTAAAACAGATATCGCCAATCAAAACATCCAGGCAGCCTACGATTATGCGCGGGCCTTTTGCTTTCATTGTCACTTCTGGCGGGCGCGCTGGTGTCGAGCCGGCCGCGATCGAACGCGCCGAAGCGATCCTTGCCGCTACGGTCAAGCTCGTCAACGACAACACGGTGATCCTCGAGAAGCATCTTGCATCGGAAAAGGAAAGGGCACTGTTCGTGACCGTCAAGGACCGCCGCAAGGCATACGGCAATAGCCGCAACCATGTACTTGAACTTAAGAAGGCCGGCAAAGGCGATGAGGCAGTCAACCTGATGTTTTCCGAGACAAATAGCTTGCAGACAAGTTACATCGACTCGATCAAGGACTTGATCAGCTACGAAAATGCCTTGATGCAAAAAGGTGCTGACAATGCAGAACGGACCTATGGTTCAGCCCAGGCAAGTTTGGTTGGCATTTTGGTGGGCGTGCTTGTGGTTGGGCTGCTGGTTGCCATCTGGATCACCCGAGGCATCCAGAAATCGTTAGGGGGCGAGCCAGCTTATGCTGCAGAAATCGCCGGACGCATTGCTGCTGGCGATCTTGCGACTTCTGTAGCGTTGAAGAGCAACGACACGACCAGTCTGCTGTATGCCATGAAATCGATGCGCGACAAACTGGCCGTTATCGTAAGCCAGGTTCGAACCGGCACCGAAACCATCGCGACCGCTTCCGGACAGATTGCTTCCGGCAACCTTGATTTATCCTCCCGCACTGAACAGCAGGCCGCGTCGCTGGAAGAAACGGCATCATCGATGGAAGAGCTGACGTCGACAGTCAAGCAAAATGCCGACAACGTCAGGCAAGCCAATCAGTTAGCGGTCACCGCATCGAATGTCGCTGTGAAAGGCGGTGCAGTCGTGTCACAGGTGATCGACACCATGGACTCCATCAATGCGTCTGCGAAAAAAATTGTCGACATCATTGCGGTCATCGACGGCATTGCCTTCCAAACAAACATACTTGCCTTGAATGCGGCTGTTGAAGCGGCACGCGCTGGTGAAGAGGGCCGGGGCTTTGCGGTTGTCGCGAGTGAAGTGCGCAGTTTGGCGCAGCGCTCGGCGGCTGCAGCGAAAGAGATCAAAACATTAATTGGCGATTCGGTCGAGAAGGTCGATGCCGGCAGCAAGCTCGTCGCCGAAGCGGGTGGCACCATGAACGACATCGTCGCCAGCGTAAAGCAAGTGACCGATATCATGGGCGAAATAATGGCTGCTGGTCAGGAACAGAGCGCCGGCATCGAGCAGATCAACCAGGCGATCACCCAGATGGACGAGGTGACCCAGCAAAATGCGGCTCTCGTTGAAGAGGCAGCGGCTGCTGCCGCATCGATGCAGGAACAAGCAGGTCAGCTGGCGCAAACGGTTTCGGTTTTCAGCCAGGAACAGTAACTACGGTTGCGCGACGTGCACCGCGCATCGACAGCATGCCTCCCCGCAGGCAGGTTGCCACAGAATCGAAGTCTGCCGCAGTCCGTAAAATAGCAGTGAAGCGGCCACAACCAGCACATGCTTCGAACGCTGCCGAGTGGGAAGAATTCTGATTTGCTGATCGCCGACCAGAACCGAGCTGAGGAGCCGGTGTATTAGCAAGCCGTAGCCGAAATACGTGCTGCCCAGATCACCGGTGACCGATCCCCATCTTTCCGATTCGTTTTTTGCGCCGGGGGCGCCGTTGGCGCATGAGCGGGAGGGTCCGGTCCCGGACGACGTCGGCAGTCTGAATGCGGCCATGATCAATAATCCCGCCGACCAGCGCCGGCGCCAGGTGCTGGGAATGGCTACTGCGGGCTTGGCAGGCGCCGGTTTGCTGGTCGGTGCCGACGCCCAGGCCGGCTGATCGCCGCCGATGCCTGAAGCCTTCATGGTCATCTAAACCGGCGTGACCACCGCTTTCCTGAAGCAATGGCACCGTGCCGACTGATGGTCGAGACAACCGAGCCGCATTAGGCCCGCACGCGCCAAACCGGCGGTGATTCTCATGTTGAACTTAAAGCAGTTCCCCAGGGTCTATTGCCATCGCCAGACCCTGCATGCCGGTTCGGTTAACACCGGAATCCCGGGATTGCCTCGATCCATTCCGGCATCGAATTCTTCACAACTCGACCTCCCCTGCCGGTACCCGCATGGCTTCGACTGCCGCACATCGTTCGACCGGTTGGGGTATCGGGCTTCTGGCTGCCGCGCTCGTGTCGCGGCACGGCGGCGATCCCTATCATGTGATGATCGCCGCGACCGGATTGGCGGCCTATGCGGGCGCTACCGCACCGGATTGGCTGGAACGCGCCTGGTGGTCCAGCAGCACAGGCAAGCGCCTGTGGATCACGCATCGCAGCTGGACCCACTGGGGCCTGGCCTGGATCGCCCTGCTGGTCTTCTGCTATGCCAACCTGGGCAAGCATGTACTGGCAGGGCCTGGCTTCGGCTTTGCCGCCGGTGGCGTCACGCATCTGCTGGCCGATTGGCCCAATCCATTGGGGGTGCCGTGGCTGCTGACGAAGCGCTACTCGTTACGCTGGTGGAAGAGCGGTCGGTGCGATGTGCTCGTCATCGCGGCTGTCTGGATCGCGGCCCTGGGTACCTCGGATCAGGTCTGGTGGCAGGGAAGATTCTGCCGGCAGGGACTGGCGCTTGGATGGCGACTGGCAGCGGCGCTGCCCACGCCA
The DNA here is from genome assembly GCA_043753685.1 of Herminiimonas sp. GTDB lineage: Bacteria > Pseudomonadota > Gammaproteobacteria > Burkholderiales > Burkholderiaceae_D > JANXSS01. Next base: position 1,726 of record JAYUWF010000369.1, on the reverse strand, counting down.
TGGGATGGTCACTGGAAAAGTTGCGTGGCGCCGTTTCTGTGACTGCGATGCTTTGCGCTTGCGACATGCCGCATGCCGCATGCGGACGGCGTCCGTTACACGGATGGATCCAGCAACGGCTATTCGATTCGCGTCAAGCTGCGGTCAATGGCTGGAAGCCACCTTTTGCGTGCGCATCGACGCCAGGGCGCGGTCCATGGCCTGCAGGTTGGCGCGTGCTTCCATCACCGTCGATACGTCAGTCCTGGAGCGATGCAAGGTAGCCGGCGCCTGTGCCCACGACGTTTCGCGAATGATCGTGTTTTCCAGTGCAGCGCGTGACACGACGCGGGGAGCGACCTCGACAACTGGTTGCTCCGGTGTGGTGGTCACCAAATGGCTCACCGTATCGAGTTCGTTGCAGCCGCCCGCACCTTCACTGATGTAGGAAATCCGGCCGTCTCGATCGACGCATTTCGTGATGTCGGCATGACTGCTCATCGACGTCAACGAAATGACGCTGGCCGCCATGATCTGAAACAGTGTGGGGTTGCAACGCATGACAGACTCCTGAAATGAAAAACAGCTTACGTACGCACGAACAGAAGACCTGGCGTCCAAACAGCTCGGCTTAAAACGTAACAATTTGATAATAAGCTTCGGAATGCCGGATGTATGTGCGTTAGGCCGCTGACATTCATCGGTTGCACCAAAAATAGCGGCGGTTGCGAGACAAGCGCCTCGGCGTCTCCGTTTCAATCAGGTGCCCGTAACGCAGCTGGACCCGGCTCAGGCTTGTAAATCCTCAAGCCATCGCCGCATTTTCCTGGCGCTTCCATATACCTTGCCTACTCTGGGCAGGTGGAGGCCGGTGACGGCATCCTGCATGGCTGCGTCCTTGTTGGGCGCGGCTTCATACCACAGGTTCAACGGAGACCCAAAATGCAAATGATTGAAGAGATAATGACCCGCAACGTGAGCAGCATTTCACCCCTGGAAAGCATTCGGGCCGCTGCGCAGTTGATGGCGGAAACCGATGCCGGCAGTCTGCCGGTGTGCGAGAACAAAAAACTGGTCGGCCTGATCACCGACCGCGATATCGTGGTGCGCGGCGTCCTCCAGGGCGACCGGCCGGACGACATCGAAGTCGGCAGGATCATGAGCACCGATGTCCAGACCTGTTTCGAGGATCAATTGGTAGAGGAAGTGATGCAAAAGATGGCGGATTCCCAGATCCGCCGGATTCCGGTACTCGACCATTTGAGCCAGGAGTTGATCGGCATCGTCTCACTTGGCGATCTGGCAGTCGAGCATTCAGCGCAGATCGATGAAACCATGGCGCAGATCGCGCTACCGTCGCAGTCGTTGCAATCGGACTCCATGCCAGCTTCGCCAAGCTGAACGAGCACGGAAGTACGGAACTGAATAAGCAAGGAAGTGGGTAAGTGAGGAAGTGAATAGGCAAGGAAGTGAACAAGCAAGCATCAAGGCGCCGGCCGGGACAAGGCCGGTGCCCCTTCTTCAATGCACGTGCGGCTGGACTTCGAAGGTATGGAACGGCGCCGGACGCGCTCAGCGGCACCGTCATGGCTCAACGACACTGGTAAATCCCGCCAATCGCTTGTAATTTTGGCGCTAGGCCGCGAAAGTGGCCAGCGGTTCCAGCGCACTGATTGCATACCCTTGAGCGAAATCGATGCCGATCGCCTTGACGACCGCCAGGACCTCGGGTGTTTCGACGTATTCG
>JAYUWF010000368.1:0-10179 GCA_043753685.1 Herminiimonas sp. | reverse complement strand
TGGCGCTTGCTGCCAATTGTCGCCGGTGCCCTTGCCGGCATCGTGGTCTCCATTTCACGCGTCGTCTTGCAGGAGCATTCGATATCGGAAGCGCTGCTTGGCTGGGTGCTCGGCTGTGTGACGGCGTTCGCCTTCATCGCACTGGCGCAGACGCTGACCCTGCCGCGGCGCAATCCCTGGATCCTGGCCTTGTCGATGTTGGCGATGCTGCCGGCGTCCCATGCGGAACCGGCGCCGACGAACCGTTGGATCACGGCTGCCGCGCTGTACCTCTCGGGGCATGAGCGGCCTTTTTTACGCAACCATTCAATGCAGCGCCAGATGATTCATGCTCCGTTGCCCGGCACGCCAGTGTCAGGAGTCTCTGTGTCGAGCGTCGCGCAATGACGACCGTGCCACCGTTTCCGCGTCGTACCAGCTGCATAGCAAATGTCTCCTGTTTCAGCCTGCATTGATTGACCGCGACCGGCGTACGGTTTTCGGTTACGATCTCGATGCGTTAAAACAATAAATGTTCCGGAGACAGCATGCAAAAAAATATCCAGCATCGCGGGGTGCGCCTGCACGCCATGATTACTCTCGTGGCAAGCCTTGCCAGTATCGGCACTGCATTTGCCCAGCAAACGCCTGCACCCGTGCTCGCACCCACACCCGTGACAGCGCCGGCCGCCATGCCTGCGGCAGCGCCGCCCGCAGCGTCCGCAGCACCTGCAGCACCTGCGGCAACGCCGGCGATTCCCCCCACCTGGGCGCAGGGACGCACCGCCGAACAGGCAAAGTCGACCCTGGTGCCCCATCCGCCCGGGCTGACCGCATTGCCTGCAGCCGATATTCCGACCGCCAGCCTGAAGGCGCCGCCGGGATTCAAGGTCGAGTTGTATGCCTCCGGAATGCCGAATGCCCGTTCGATGGCGCTGTCGCCGGCTGGGGTGCTGTATGTCGGCACGCGTTTCCCCGGCAACGTGTATGCGGTGGTCGACAAGGATGGCAAACGCGAAGTCAAGGTAATTGCCAAGGGTCTGCACCGGCCGAACGGCGTGGTCTTCAAGAATGGCGCGCTGTATGTCGCCGAACTGTCGAAGATCAGCCGCTACGACAATATCGAAGCCAATCTCGACAATCCGCCGGCACCGGTGGTGGTGTTCGACGCCTTGCCCAAGGATGAAGCGCACGGCTGGAAATTCATGCGCCTGAGCCCGGACGGCAATTACCTGTACTTCCAGATCGGCACGCCAGCCAACATCACGGCGCCACCGGTCACCCATGCCACCATCGTGCGGCTGAACATGAAGACCAATGTCCTGGAGACGGTTGCGCATGGCGTGCGCAACAGCGTCGGCATGGATTTTCACCCCGTGACCAAGGAACTGTGGTTCACCAACAATGGCCGCGACTGGGTCAATGACGAACTGCCGAACGACACGCTGCACCGCCTGACGAAGAAGGGCGCCAATTACGGCTATCCGTTCTGCCACCAGGGCGACCTGCTCGATCCGGATTTCGGCCGTGGCCGTTCCTGCGACGAATTCGACAAGCCGGTCATGAAGATCGGTCCGCACGTAGCGGCGCTGGGCATGCGTTTTTACACCGGCAAGCAATTCCCGGCCGAGTATAAAAACAATATCTTCATCGCCGAGCATGGGTCCTGGAACCGCACCAAGAAGGTCGGTTACGACGTCATCCGCGTGGTGCTGGACGCCAAGGGCAATCCGGTCAAGAAAGAGCCGTTCGTCACCGGCTGGGCCAATGGCGAAGACTTCTGGGGTCGGCCAGCCGATGTCCAGGTGATGCCGGACGGCGCCTTGCTGATTTCGGACGACGTGGCCGGCGCGATCTTCCGTGTCTCGCATGTGAAATGACCGGCATGGGTGTCGGTCGCGGTCCAGGTCCAGGTCTTGGTTTTAAACCGGTCCGGCTGGCGTTGAGTCTGCTGGCAGTGGTGATCGCCACTGGCGCCCACGGTGCGGCAGCGGACGCTGCAGCCGGCAAGCTGAAGGCGCAGACCTGCTTTGCCTGCCACGGCGAAAACGGCGTCGCAGTCATCGCCGGCGTACCGCACCTGGCGGCGCAGCCGGCGCAGGCGCTCCAGTATCAGCTGGTTCAGTTCCGCGAAAAGTATCGCAGCGGCGGCGGCATGGAAGTCATGGCCGCCAAACTCACCGACCAGGACATGCGCGACATTGCCGCGTATTTCACGGCGTTGCCGAAGCCGGCCCGGCGCGACGCCGATGCGCAAAAAATCGCGCACGGCCAACGCGTCTCGCAAGCCAGCTATTGCCAGTCCTGCCACGGCGCCAACCTCGAAGGCCAGAAGCACGTGCCACGCATTGCCGGCCAGGCGCCTGATTATGTGGTGACCCAGCTGCGCAATCTGCGCTCGGGCGTGCGGGTCGACATGGATGGCAACATGGCCAGCGCCGCCAAGACGCTGAGCGACGAAGACATCGACGCGCTGGCAGCGTTCTCGGGTGCGATGCAGTGATCCGGACGGTCATGCAGCGCAGCCTCAATCATCCAATCATCAATAACAATCGGGAAATTGCTCATGGTGTTCTTCAAAGCGTTGTTTCGAAGTGTATGCTGCGCCGGATTCGTCATGCTCACTGCCGCCACCGGCGTGGCCGAGGCGGCCGACCCGGTTGCCTATCCGGCCCCCAGGGAGGGCGACTGGATCGTCAGGGATTTCCGTTTTCATGGTGGTGAGGTGTTGCCGGAGTTGCGCCTGCATTACACCACCATCGGCGCCCCTACCGGCGAGCCGGTTCTGATCCTGCACGGTACCAACCAGACCGGCGCCACCCTGTTGACGCCAGCATTCGCCGGCGCGCTGTTCGGCCCGGGCCAGGTGCTCGATGCGAGCCGCTATTACATCATCCTGCCGGATGCGATCGGTGTCGGTAAATCGACCAAGCCGTCGGACGGAATGCGCGCGACTTTCCCGAAATATAACTACACCGACATGGTCTCGGCGCAGTACCGGCTGGTGAAGGAACATCTGGGCGTCAAGCACCTGCGGGTCATCGTCGGTCATTCGATGGGCGGCATGCAGACCTGGATCTGGGGCGAAAACTATCCGGACTTCATGGATGCGCTGGTGCCGATGGCATCACAACCGACCGAAATGTCGAGCCGCAACTGGATGCTGCGCCGCCTGGTGATCGATTCGATCCGCAACGATCCGGAATGGATGGGCGGGAATTACACGAAGCAGCCGCGCAGCTTCCAGTTCTCTTCGGTGTTTTTCAACATCGCCACCAACGGCGGCAGCCAGGCCTATTACAAGATGGCGCCGACTCGGGAAAAGGCCGATCAGTTGCTCGACGGGCGGCTGAAGGCGCCGTTTCCGGCCGACGCCAACGATCACCTGTATCAATGGGAATCGTCCTTCGACTACAACCCGGCGCCAGGACTGGAAAAAATCCAGGCAGCGCTGCTTGCTGTCAATGCCGCCGACGACGAGCGTAATCCGGCCGAGCTGGGCATCATGGAACGGGAACTCAAACGCATCAAGAACAGCCGCTATTACCTGATTCCAGCGAGTGGCGACACCGTCGGCCACAGCACCACGGCGCAGGCAGTGTTCTGGCGTGATCAACTGGCAGAGCTGTTGCAGCGGGCACCGCGGCTGCCGGCGAAATAATCGGGGCGTGGCCGCCGCTTGCCAGTCCGGCCGCGCCTTGCTTCGATCAGGCGTGGCCCGATGATGAGATTGCCGCCCCTTGCTTCGGCCATGCAATGCTTGAGCGCATGATATTGCCGTGCCCGACGCAATCGAGCATCATCAAGCCATCGATGGTGTCCGCGCCATCGCGTCCTTGAGAAGGCTTGCATGTTTCAACCAACTTCCCTGCAACTGCGCGAACTGCTGCCGTTCGCGCAGCTGATTCCTGCCCTAAAGACCGCATTCATTCAAGGTGCCAGCGTGCCGTTGCGGCATACGCATGCGATCGGTGAGGGCGCCGATGCCGGCACCTCGCTGCTGATGCCAGCCTGGGATGCCGATGGTTTTTATGGCGTCAAGATCGTCAACATCTATCCGGGCAATGCGGCCAAAGGGATGCCGGGTCTGCATTCCACTTACGTCCTGCACGACGCCCGCACCGGAGCACCGCTGGCGCTATTGGATGGCAATGAAATCACCTCGAGGCGGACAGCTGCTGCTGCCGCACTGGCGGCGTCGTTCCTGGCGCGGGAGGATGCATCTCGCTTGCTGGTAGTCGGCGCAGGTCGGGTCGGTTCGTTGGTGGCGCCGGCGATGGCTGTCGTAAGGACGCTTTCAGATGTCGCGGTATGGGATATCGATCCTGCCGCGGCGCAGCGCTGTGCAGCGTGGCTGGTTGAGAGCGGCTTGCCAGCCCGTGCCGTACCGGATCTGGAAGCTGCCGTGCGCGGCGCCGACATCGTCAGTTGCGCCACGTTGGCCACGCGTCCGGTGATCTGCGCGGAATGGCTGCAGCCAGGCAGTCACCTCGACCTGATCGGCGGCTTTACACCTGCCATGACCGAAGCGGAACCAGCGTGTTTTGCCGATGCGGGCGTATGGGTCGATACCGACGAGGCGGCGGCGAAGGCGGGGGATTTGTTGAATGCGTTTGCCAGCGGTGATTTGCTGCCTGCAGCGATTGTCGGCGACTTGACGGCGTTGTGCCGTGGTGAGTGTGCCAGACGCGGGAACGCGGCGCAGCGTACGGTGTTCAAGGCGGTTGGAACGGCGTTGGAGGATCTGGCGGCGGCAAGGCTGGCGTACGGGCAGCGCGACGATTAGAGTTCTTCCTAGTTGATCAAAATCATAGGCATAAATCGGCAAATGGGCCAAGGTCGTATGGTGGTAGCCAGCCCATTGCAACATCGGTGTCGCCGTGTGTGTCCACCGCCAAGCAAACCAGTATTCAGGGTTGCACCAGACCTGGCCTTCCGACCATTGCGAAAGCTGCTTTTGAAATCGAGATGGGCGACCAGCGCCTGCCGCTTTACGTACCTGGCGCGGGTCCGGCTGGGACAGTGCTAGGAAGCGCTGCCTTTGTTTTCATCAAAACGTTCTACCTTGACCTGGTCTGATTTCAGGACAACGGTTTGGGTTGTCATGATGGGTCGGCGCAAACGCGTGATCCGTATCTCTTCTTTAATTCGCCACTGTGTTCGAACGACGAGCACTTCTTCAAGTACCGGGATCACAAAGGTGTCTCCTTCGTAACGCGGTTCGGGAATCGGGCCCTCGTTGATCAGTTGATCCTGACGGATATGTTCGACTATAAATTCTTCCCGCGCCAACGGCTGTTCGATCACGTGTGGTGCCTGCAGCACCGTCTTGTGAATTCGCACGCCACGGCCGGTATCGACGAGCCGCATGTCAATTTGCATTTCCTCCTGCACGGCTGGCACGACCTTGGAGCTGGCGGACGGTACCATATGCAATTGCTGCTGCGCTTGCTGATCCGCTGGCCGCTCCACTTGCTGATCCCGCACCTGCTGCACCTGCTGATTGGGGATCGGCTCATTCGACGACGGCGGGTCTATAAGAGACGCGAAGGCGAATGACACCCGAAACACCTTTTCGCTCTCCCGTTGAAGCAGATCTCTGGGCAGGGCGATTTCATGCCCTGCTGCCCGCACCACGATCAGACCGGTTGGATTGTTGACCTGCCCATGACTCGTCTGCGAGATTGCCGGTTGCAGAGCAACGACGCTGGCACGTACGTCATCGCTGTCGATTACATCGGAACCGATTGACGGAATGGCATAACCAGCCGCGTCGTACGCATAGTTCGGCCCGCTGACGCCGGCAGGGAAATTGAAAAGTGGGTTTGCTTGCAGGGTTGCTTGGCCATCTACATCAGGATTGGCGTCTTTTGCGGATAGATTCATGGGATTATGTTTGGATGGCGGTTTCGTGGACAATAAGGCCGCCCAACCAGCAGCGGTCCGCCGTTGATTCTGGCACTTGAAGGCCAAGCGCACATGGATAACTCATGTCGTTTTGAGGTCAATCAGTGGTGCTGGTGGCGCCAGCCAGCGCATCAGATCGGCGTTGGTGCACTTCAAAACCGAAAACGACAGTTTTCCAACCCATGCGCGAATGTGCTCTGTCTTGACTCGCTCGTCAGATCAACCGCATCTTGAAACTGCGGCCCTTAATGTTGCAGGTACTGAGTTTCGCGACAGCCTTCTCCGCAATCCGCCGGTCCAGCGCAACGTACGTCATGAATTCGAACACGTTGATCTTGCCGACCTGTTCCTTGGTCAGTCCGGCGTCGCCCGTCAACGCGCCCAGCAGATCGCCCGGACGCAGCTTGTCCTTCTTGCCGGCCATGATGCACAACGTGACCATCGGCGCCTGCAGCGCGCCACCGGGCGCCGGTGTCAGCGCTGCGAGATCGAACCAGTTCACCGGCCCGTCCTGATACGCTTCGATCAGCTTGACCCATTTCTTTTCGTTCGGCGCGCACAGACTCAATGCCAGTCCCCGCGCACTGCCGCGACCGGTGCGGCCCACCCGGTGGATGTGGACTTCGGTGTCTTTGGAGACATCCACATTGATCACCGCTTCCAGGCTCTGGATATCCAGCCCGCGCGCCGCCACGTCGGTGGCCACCAGTACCGAGCAACTGCCGTTGGCGAACAGGACCAGGATTTCATCACGCTCACGTTGTTCCAGTTCGCCGTACAGGGCCAGTGCACTGAAACCCTGGGCGCGCAATGCATCCGCCAGTTCGCGGCAATGGATCTTGGTATTGCAAAAGGCCAGCGCAGATGCCGGCCGGTAGTGGCGCAACAACGCCGCCACGGCTGCGTTGCGGTGGTCGTAACCGACTTCATAAAAACGTTGCTCGATGCGACTGTCGTCGTGCTGCGCCTCGACCGTGATCTCGGTCGGATCGCGCAGGAACGGCGCACTCGACTTGCGGATGTCGTCCGGGTACGTTGCGGAAAACAGCAGCGTCTGGCGCCGTACCGGACAGGCCGAGACGATGCCCGCGATCTCTTCGTAGAACCCCATGTCGACCATGCGGTCGGCCTCATCCAGCACCAGTGTCTGCACCGTCGACAGGTCGATCGTGTTGCGCCCGATATGGTCGCGCAAGCGGCCCGGCGTGCCGACCACGATGTGGGCGCCGTGTTCGAGCGAGGCGATCTGCGGGCGCATCGGCGCGCCGCCGCACAGGGTCAGGATCTTGGTATTGTCGGCAAATCGCGCCAGCCGGCGCAGCTCGTTGGCGACCTGGTCGGCCAGCTCGCGGGTCGGGCAGATCACCAGCGCCTGCACCGCGAACCAGGTTGGATTCAAGCGCTGCAGGATGCCGATGCCGAAGGCTGCCGTCTTGCCGCTGCCGGTCTTGGCCTGGGCGATCAGGTCGCGCCGGTCCAGAATCACCGGCAGGCTCTGCGCCTGGATCGGCGTCATGTTGTGGTAGCCGAGCGAATCCAGGTTCGCCAGCAGGGAGGGCGATAACGGCAGCGAAGAAAACGAAGTGTCAGCAGGCAGGGACATCGAAGGACTCATTCAAGAATTGGGCGCAGAAAGGCAGTGGGCAGTGGAATTTATTCGGAAGCATGGATCTGGCTGGAATCGGGGAAGTGGTGCAAATGCGCCGAACCGGCGCTACCGGATTCGAAGCTTACGCATCAGAAAACGGGTTCAGCACCCGGACGCCGGTACCGGTGAAATCGGCAGTATTGCGTGTGACGACAACAAAATCGTAGAGCAGGGAAATGGCAGCGATCTGCTTGTCGACCGGATGCTGCGCATTCAGAGCAACCAGCCGCCCCCACATCTGCGCACATTCCTGGTCGAAGTCCAGGATTCGGTCGGCGTAGTCGGTGACAATCAGGTCGAGCCACTGCGCCAGTCGCTGCGCTTGCTCGAGGTCGCGTCGCAGTCGAATCGTTTCCACGCCCTTGCGCAACTCGCCAATCGTCTGGACGGGCAGATAAAGGAGATCCGCATCCACCGTGTTCAAGAAGCGCCGCACGCCGGGATTGGCTTTTCCGCCCTTGCGCAACTCGCTGACGACATTCGTATCGACCAGATACATCGTCGCAGCTTAAGGCTTGCCCGACCGGCCGTTGCGCGGCGTTGGAGTCGGTTCGAACTCGAAGTCTGCGTCGGTCCCGACTTCAGGCATGCTCAGCAAGACGTCGGCAAAAGAGCGGCGCTTCGGTTTGTGTAGCGCCTGTTTCAAGATTTCCCGATGTTCAGCCTCGGCGCTTCGCCCGTGCAAGGCGGCGCGTTGCTTGAGTGCCAGCGCGACTTCTTCTTCGACATTTCGAACCACCAGATTGGTTGCCATCGTCAGCCCCAGTTGCTTGCATCGCTTGCATTGATTGCAGTCTAGCAGAAAGTCTGCAATCAATGCAATCATTCATCGCCCGGTGGCGGGCCTGACCGCTGGTTCACGCGCTCACGTCCTTGCGATTGACGATGCACTGATCCGCCAGAAACTGCAGCGCACGCGCCATGGTGGTATCGGCTTCATCGCACAGGCGCACTTCGGCTTCCGGCAGGAATTCGTCTTCCCACAAAGCCACCAGCGCTTCGCCGAGTTCGAACGGCGCATTCTCGCGGATGAAGGCGACAACGGCGGCGCTGTCGAAACCGTTCTTGCGCACCTGGCGCACCATTTTCTTGGCTTCCAGTTCAGACACTGCCGGTTTCGGCTTGATGCCGGTGGCGATGCACATGAAGATCGTCAGGCGCGAATAGGGATCTTCCTTGCCCTTGGTAATCTTGTGCCATGCCTTCGACACCAGGGCATCGTAATTGCCGATGTCGTCCAGGCTGCCGTCGTCCATGAAATAGCGCGACTCGAAGCTGCGGAACAGTGCATCGAGCGCCAATGCCGCGTCCAGCAGCAGCGGCACATCGTGCTTGACGATCTTGCGCCGCACCTTGGCGGCGATCGCCTGAAACCCGGCCGGCACATCGGCCAGCAGCGACTCCGGCAGCGCCAGTTTCTTTGCTTTCTGCGCCTTGGCGCGCAGGCCGTCGACGAGCGCCGCGAAGGCGCTGCGGCTGCCATAACGTTCGCCGCCGGCGGCGCGGATCAGGATCAGGGTGCGGATGATGGTTTCGGCCGACGTGTCGGCCAGCGAACCGCGCGCCAGCTGCAGTTGGTCGCCGCACCAGAAGGCCAGCTTGAGCTGGGCGTCGTTGTCCAGGCGCAGCTGGCGCTCGGCGCGGTAGGCGCGCAGCGTGTACGGTTGCGTCAGCGTGCGCAGGTCCTGGAATTGCTTGAAGTCCTGTTCCTGGCCATGCCCGATGATGGTCGAGGCGGGCAGTTGGTGCAGCGCTTTCAACAAGTCGTTGCCGCTGCGCGAATGCAGCAGAAAACCGTTGTCGCGCAGCGATTCGGCCGCGCGCTGCAGATTGCCGTCGCAGGATTCTTCCAGAAACAGGCTGATCAGGTTGACCACCCGCTTGCGCGCATTGTCGAGATCGGTCTGCAGATGGCTGGAGCCGAAATGCGCGGCCACCTGCACCGTGCCCTTGGCGCCGTCGGCGATCATGGCGCGGATATTGGTCTCGTCGAGCAAGCCCGCCTTGATGCCGTGCGACAGCGCCTTTTCAAAAAAAGGACGCTTGTCGACGGTTGCGACCTGGCCGATGTCGATTGCCATGGATGCCTAGCCGCGCCGCGAGCCGAGGCTCACAGGGCCGAGTCTTCGATTGCCGGGCCGGCTGGCTTGATGGACGGCGCTTGCGTCGGCGCCGGTTCCGGCTCGTCGTCGGCGGCTTCCTGCTGTTCCAGGCGGCGCAGTTCTTCGGCTTCCTGCTCGGCTTCCATGCGCAGGCGGGCCTGGTGGCGGCTTTTCAGGACCGGCAGGATGTTTTCGAACAGGCGCGAATGGTCGTTACGCAGCAGCCAGGTCATTTCTTTCCAGTCGTGGTCGCTGGCTTCGGCCCGGTCGACTTCATCGCCGTCTTCCGTGTGATGCGGATTGAAGGTGCCGTAGGCGGCAAAGTGCACCACTTCTTCTTCGCGCTCGGAGAGGTAGTCGATCAGGGTTTCGGTGCCGCCGTCGATTTCGGCGATGGCTTCGATGAAGGCGCCGGTGTCGGCATCTTCCCGGAACAGCACGGCGTTGATCATGCCGCGCAGATGCCGGTGACTCTTGTCGCCGTACTGCTTTTCCATCACCACGGCGCGCGCAAACTGCTCCGGCGTGACCAGCAGGTTGACC
>JAYUWF010000367.1:0-10181 GCA_043753685.1 Herminiimonas sp. | reverse complement strand
TCCTTGCCATGGCCCGCCATGCCGCGTCGCCACGCCTTGGTCTGCGCAGGAACCACTCCTGCCACGCCGACCCTGCCTATCGAAATAGGTTCTTAGTGGAAGACCACCGGTTGACTCATCACCGAATCGTAATTGCCGAGGAACGCATCGACTTCCTCGACGCTCGGCTCACTGGCGATCAGATTCTCGACATGCTTGCGAAATGCTTCGGCCCAGTTGCCGCCGATGTAGAGTTCCCGCTTGCCGGCCTTGTCCATGATTTCATAACCGCCGAAGCGCAGCGCTTCCTGGCCGTTGTCGATACCGAACTCGACGATGCTGTATTGCTCACTGTTATAGATTAGGTTCATCGCGTTCCTTTGGTGCTAAGGGATACAACACTTTCGGTGTTCCAGTTGGCGCTGGCCCTGTGCTTTTCAACCCCGATGCTGGAAATAAGCAGACCGTCGCAACCCTGAAAAGTGCAACTGTTTCTGCATATAACCCTCACCGATCGCCCGATGAACGCTGTTTCGATGTTGGTTCGACGTCGGTTCGCTTCCACTGCTTCCTACGTCATTAACGGCAGGCAGCGGCGAATATTAAGTCCGCAAAGCAATAGTTTTGTAAATGAGCATTTTAGCAATGCAGGGCTGTCGCAAGGTACGCTGGAATCGCGGCGATCTTTTGCCAATCGCAATAAATTCCTAAAGCGTAATAAGTGGTGTCAGCGACAGCAGCTTCGCGTATGGCGGGTCGCCGAGGAATTGATGAAGGTGGGTCAGATGCCCGGCATCGGCCAGGCAGATGAAGAGCCGGCCGGGTCGCCGCTGCACCATCCGGTCGAGCGTCACCCGCAGCACCAGCCCGGCGCCGCAACAGGGGCAGTCGGGCGCGATCGTCGACACGATCAGAGGCGTTGGCCGGGCCGGATCGTGCAGTGCAGGATTCGGCGGATGAATGCCTTCGAAGATGATCGCCGTGACTATCGCCGGATCAAGCCGGTCGATGACCGCAGCCTGGCGTGCGCCGGCAGTCCCGCCGGCTACCAGCGTGCAGGAGATCAACCGCCGCGCTTGGCCAGCTTGCCGGGTTCTACGCCGAGTTGCTTGAGCTTGCGGTACAGGTGGGTGCGTTCCAGGCCGGTCTTTTCCGCAACCCGGGTCATGCTGCCGCCTTCGCGCACCAGGTGATGTTCGAAATAGGCGCGCTCGAAGGCGTCGCGCGCTTCGCGCAGCGGCAACTCGAACGACAGCGTGAAGACCTTGCCTTCGACTGCCGGCGTACCGAGCGGGGCGCCGATCGCGTGGCCGTGACCGATGCTGGTAACGACACCGAAACCGAGTTCCGAGGCGCTGCTGACTTCGGCCGGCGGCAGGCTCACGCGCGGATGGAAGGTGGTCGGACGCACCACTTCCTGACCGCGCGACAGTCCTTGCTGCACGGCTTTCAGCAGCTTTTGCATCGAAATCGGTTTTTCCAGAAAATTCAGCGCACCGATGCGGGTTGCCTCGACTGCCGTGTCGATGGTGGCGTGGCCGGACATCATGATCACCGGCATGGTCAGCAAGCCATCGCGCTGCCATTCCTTGAGCAACGTGACGCCGTCGGTATCCGGCATCCAGATGTCGAGCAATACCAGGTCGGGGGCAGCGGACGCCCGCAGCTCGCGCGCTTGCTGCGCATTTTCGGCAGTCGAGACGACGTGACCCTCATCGCCGAGTATTTCCGAGAGCAATTCACGGATACCCATTTCATCGTCAACCACCAAGATGTTCGCCATGTTGTTGCATCCCTCAAGTAATGTAGCCAGCCGCTGGCGGCTGCGCGAACGGTTGAACCGTCAGACCATTTTCCGCCGGCATCGTTGCACGCATTTCCAAACGCCGCCTTCGACCCGCTTAAAACCTATTTCGGTAGAAACTGTTGATTCAAAGAATCTAAGTCAGCGATAGTATTGCTGATCAATTTATTGGCGCTAACTTTAGCAGCAAAATTGAAATCTTTGCGCCTTGCATCTCCGGCTGATTTTGAATATCGATGCGGCCGCCATGTTCGTCGATGATCTTCTTGACCATCGCCAGACCCAGGCCGGTACCGCGCGGCTTGGAGGTGACGTACGGTTCGAAAGCGCGTGCCAGTATCTTCGGTGCGAAGCCGGGCCCATTGTCGGTGATCGAAAGCCGCACGGCGGCGCGCACCTGGTCATCCGAACTGCGGTACTTGATCTGCTCGGTGACGACTTCGATGTGTGGCGCGTCGGACACGCGGGTGTCGTTGGTGCGCTCGGTGGCGGCGTCCTGCGCATTTTGCAAAAGATTGTGGATGACCTGGCGCAGCTGAGTGGCGTCGCCCATGACCAGCGGCAGGTCGTCGGCCAGTTCGGTATCGATGATGTCGCGTTCGTCGCCGCCGATGTACAGGTCGAGAATTTCCGAAATCAGGGCATTCAGGTTCAGGGGCGAAAGTACCGCTGGCGGCGTCTTCGCGTAATCGCGGAAATCGTCGACCATCTGCTTCATCGCTGTGACCTGGTTGACGATGGTGGTGGTGCTCTTGTTGAGAATCGCCACATCGGCCGGCCCCAGCTTGGCTTCGAGCTTCATCTGCAGGCGCTCGGCCGAGAGCTGGATCGGCGTGAGCGGATTCTTGATTTCATGCGCCAGACGGCGCGCCACTTCACCCCAGGCGATCGAACGCTGCGCCGAAATCACTTCCGAAATATCGTCGAACACCACCACGTAACCGGTGCCGCTTTCGACCGGCAATCGCGAGCCGCGCGCCAGCAGCGCAATGTCGCTGTCGTTGTCGAGTGTGGCCAGGGTGCGCGGTATTTCGATCTGGCGCTGCCAGTGGCGCTGCTCGGAGGCGTCGCCGACGGCCGCCGATTGCGCGCTCTGGCTGGAAAAGGCGCCGGTGATGATGTCGGCAAAGCCTTGCAGGCCGGGAATGTCGGAAAGGCTGGTGCCCATCGAAGGACCGAAGTCGTGATGCAGGATGCGCTCGACCGAATCGTTGCAGGTCACCAGACGGAACTGGCTGTCGAGCACCATCACGCCAGCCGACATGTTGGCCAGCACGGATTCGAGATAGGCCTTGGCGTCTTCCAGCTGATTGCGGTTTTGCTCGACCGCCGCGCGGGCATCGAACAATTGCCGGGTCATGGTGTTGAACGACTTGGTGAGCGTGCCGAGTTCATCCGAGGTCGCTACGATCGGGCGCGGCGACAGGTCGCCTTCGGCAACCGCCTTGGTGCCCTCGGCCAGCAGCAGGAGCGGTTCGGCCAGGTCGGTCGCGATGATGAAGGCGCTGGCAATCGCACCGAAAATCGCCAGCAGCAACGTCAGCGTCAGCGTCACCAGGTAAATCTTGCGCAATCCCGTGCGCGCCAGCGAGCGCTCCTGGTACTCGCTGTATGCGGCGCGCAGGGCTTCGGCGTTGGCCGCCAGATAAGCAGGAACTGGCTGCATGAATTGCAGGAAGCGCGCCTCGGTCTGCAGCGCCAGGCCGTTGCTCGGCGCCGGAATCGCCACCACCACGCGCAGGCGCAGCCCGGTCTGCTCGGATGACCCGGTAACCGACGTGTTTTTGCCGCCTGCGGATACTGCCGGTGCGGCTGGCTCCGGCACCGGGATGGTGGTCGACCCTGAATCAAGGCCGCTCGACGGTGCTCCGCGCGATGCCGCCGGCGACATCAGCGTGGGCATCGGATCGCCGACGTCGTTGCTCGATTCGATCGCGGCGAACGCGCGGCTGGTGCGGGCCTGGCGCAGCATGGCGGGGGTCGGCAGATCCGGCACCAGCTGACCCAGGCGGGTGCCGACGCTGGCGATGATGCTGCCATTGCCATTGACGATGGTCGCTTCCAGGGTCTGGCCCTGTTCGCGCAGGTGCGACAGCTGGGTGATCTGGGTGGCGTCCGACAGATCGGACAGCTCCAGCGCCGTATTGCGCGCCTTGGCAGCCAGTTCGGTGAGCGAGGAGTCGAGCGCCGAGCGACCCAGGTTCAGGCCCGATTCCAGCGCCGACTCGACCCGCACGTCGAACCAGGATTCGATCGAGCGCGAGACGAACTGCACCGACACCATGTAGATCACGCTGCCGGGCAGGATGCCGATGACGGCGAACAGCAGCACCAGACGCGCTGTCAGGCGGGTGCCGAATATGCCGCGCTTGTGGCGCTTGTAGAGCCGCAGCAGCAGCAGCGCCACCAGGATCAGCAGCGCGATGGCGGCCAGGCCGTTCAGGCCGAACAGCCACGGATAATGTTTGTCGAAGGAAGCGGAATTCTCCGAGGCGGACGCCAGCAGAAACAGCAGGATGCTGACGACGGCGGCGCCGACGACGAACAGGTATCGAAGCCAGCGCCTCAAGGTCTATTCCGCGCGGAAATAAAAATTTCTCCAGTCCGAAGACAGGCGCCAGTCGCTGTTGTTCAGGGCATTGACCTGGAACGGCTTGGGCAGGTATTCGAGGTTCAAGCGCATGCGCACACTGACGGTATAGGTTTCGCCCGCCTTGAGCACGCCGCGTTCGGCCACCACCCAGCGGCTCGGCCGGCGCACCAGCGACATCGCGTCCTCGAAGCTGGAGAAGCTTTGCTGGACGCTGCCGGCGACGCCGCCGCGATATTGGCGGGTAAGGACATTGTATTCGATGCGAATGGTGCGCGAGGTCGACAAGGTGGTCTCGTCGAACCAGTACCAGCGCGGCCGGCGCAGTTCGACGTCGGTGGTGAAATGCAGCGGTATGCCGCGCGTCAGGGCTTCTTCCAGATTGTGGTTCAGGTCGAGATTGAAGGTCGCCGAGAGCTTGACGCCTTCCTCGGAATTTTCCAGGTGCGACTGCACGATCTCGATGCCGTCGGCAGCCTGTGCCGGCGGTAACATCGATATCAGGAGAAACGTCGCCAGCAACCAGCGCGTAAGCAGAGAAAAAAGTCGTCGCGTCACTGGTGGAGAATACGGAGACGAATCCGTCGCAAGAGGTTGGTCGATACTAGCAGACGGCACGCTTCTGAAACAGCGCATAGAACAAGCCGTCCTGGTCGTTCGCCGGGCTACCCTGAGTCCCATCCGGGGCCACAACACCCGGCAGCAATTGGCCCGGTGCCGGCAACCGCAGCGCCTGGTGGCGTTCGGCGAAAGCCGCTGCCTGGGCTTCCGACTCCTGCGGCCAGAGGGAACACGTCACGAACAACAATTTACCATCGGTAAGTAGCAACTGCCAAAGGTTGTCGAGAATTTGGCCTGAAAGTGTTGCCAGTTGCGCAGAGTCGACCTTGCGCCGCAACCAGCGGATATCCGGGTGGCGCCGCACGATGCCCGAAGCGGTACAGGGCACGTCGGCCAGGATGCGATCGAACGGCCGTCCGTCCCACCAGCCTTGCTGCGCCGCATCACCGGTCTGCAGATGTGCATGCAGTTGCAGGCGCTCGAGGTTTTCGGTAATGCGCCCGATCCGGCGCGCATCGTTGTCCAGCGCCGTCAGATCGATGTCGGCCAGTTCCAGCAGGTGACCGGACTTGCCGCCAGGGGCAGCGCAGGCGTCGAGCACCCGCATACCGTCGCGTACGTCCAGCAGCGGCGCGGCAAGCTGGGCACCCGCATCCTGCACCGAGACCAGGCCATCGGCGAATCCGGGGATCTGGTTCACCGGCACCGGTGCCGCCAGGCGTACCGCGGCCGGCCCGATTGGTTGCGCCGCAATGCCTTTTTCAGCCAGCCGCGCGAGATACTCCGACACCGTCCCGCGGCGCCGGTTCACGCGCAGGGTGAGCGGCGGCGGCTGGTTGCCGGCCGCCAGCAGCGCCTGCCAGTTGCGTGGATAGCTCGCCTTCATGGCGTCGATCCACCAGACCGGATAATTCCAGAAGGCCGTCGGTTCTTTGAGGACCTCCGGCAAAAGCGTGTCGCGCTCGCGCAGGAAGCGGCGCAGCACGGCATTGACCATGCCCTTGGCGTGCGCCATGTCGGGGTCGGAGGCCGCTGCGGTCACGGCCTGGTCGACCACGGTATGCGCACTGTAGGACTGGGCCGCCGCGCCGGCCGGATCCGAAATCAGCGCCAGCGCGCAGCACAGCAGCGCATGCAGGATCGGTGGGCTTGGCGCTTTCGGCGCCAGCCGCGCCAGCAATGCGTCGGCGCGTCCGAGGGCCCGCATGGCGCGATAGCTCAGGTCCTGGATCGCGCCGCGCGCCTGCGCCGGCAACGCGCTGCCGTGATCGGCAAAGACCTTGCTCAGCGCCTGCGGCAAGGCATCGCCGGCTCGCACGTGCGCCACGGCCCTTGCGGCGCCATGCAGAGCGAAGGCGAGCGAATCGGATTTCAGGACGGTGGTAGGTGTCATCGGTGTGCGGGAAAGAAGGTCATCGAAAAAAGGTCATCGAAAATTCAGGTGGCGCGCACGCGTCGGGCAGCGACGCTGCTGCCTCCTGCCCACTGCCGCCGCCCGCTGCCCAGTAGTGGATCGAGCGGATCGAGCGGATCGAGCGGATCGAGCGAGGCCGCCACTGTGCTCAGGGCTTGGCGACGGCCAGCCGGATTCCGAGCGCCACGAATGCAGCGCCGACGCTGCGCTCGAGCCAGAGCCGCACCCGTGGATTGCGGCCGGCGCTCGCTGCCAGCATGCCGGCGGCCAGCGCGGTGGTGCTGTTCCAGGCTGTCGACATGAGCACGAATACTGCGCCGAGCAATAGAAAAGCGAATGGTTTGTCCACCGCATCGGCGCGCACGAACTGCGGGAAGAACGACAGGAAAAACAGGATCACTTTCGGGTTCAAAACATTGGTCACGACGGCCTGCAGGAAGATCCGGCCGAGCGCCAG
Source organism: Herminiimonas sp. (assembly GCA_043753685.1). Classification (GTDB taxonomy): domain Bacteria; phylum Pseudomonadota; class Gammaproteobacteria; order Burkholderiales; family Burkholderiaceae_D; genus JANXSS01. The sequence continues at coordinate 3,376 of JAYUWF010000367.1, read as the reverse complement.
GGGTGGTGCCGGAGGCGCCCGGTCGGCAGCGGCCGGCGCCGGCGATGCGCGGGTCAGCAGCATGCGCAAGCCGAGATAGACCAGATAGGCGCCGCCAGCCAGCTTGATCACCGTGAAGGCGGTCGCCGAGGCCGCCAGGATGGCCGTGAGGCCAAACGCCGAGGCGATCGCATGCACGCAGCAACCGGCCGAAATGCCGAGCGCGGACATCAGTCCGGCGGCGCGGCCCTGGGCGACGCTGCGGCCGATGATGTAGGCGGTATCCGGTCCCGGGGTGATGTTCAACAGAAAAACCGCGACGCAGAACAGGCCGAGATCGTTGATGCCGAAGTCGCTCATGGCAGCCGGCGGTGCATTGGCTGGTCAGTGGCGGTGCCGATGATGGATATCCGGGAAATGGGCATGGGTATGGGCGATGGCCTGGTGCTGATGGCGATGAGTGTGCGGGCTGGTACCGTCCCAGGCAAATGCATGTTCGTGTTGGTGATGCACATCGTCCGCATTGTGCACGTGTTCATGCGTATGCAAAAGCGCTTCATGTTGATGCCGATGACCGTGGCGCTCGCTCAAATGCAGCCAGAGCCCGAACGCCATCAGGGCGGCTGCCAGCCAGAAACGGGCGTCGGTCGGCTCGTGCAGCAAGCCGATGGCCAGCGCCGCGCCGACGAATGGCGCCGCCGAAAAATAGGCGCCGGTGCGGGCGCTGCCAAGATGGCGCAGGGCGATCACGAACAGCACTAGGCTCAAGCCATAACCGCAGAAGCCCAGCAGGCCGGCCGCCAGCACGCCCGTCAGCGGCGGCCACGGCGCGCCCAGAACAGCGGCCAGTGACAGGTTGACGCTACCGGCGACGACGCCTTTCCACGCAGCGATCTGCACCGCATCGCTGGCGGCGACCTTGCGCGTGAAATTGTTATCGAGCGCCCAGCAGAAGCAGGCGCCGGCGATCGCCAGCGCACCTGGCGCCAGCCCGAGGTCAAGCGTGGGCTCGGCAGGTGACGCCGAAGCGCCCGGCCACGCCAGCAGCATGCCGGCGCCGACGATGGCCGCCATGCCGAGCAGGATCCGGCGATCGAAATTTTCACGGAAGACGAACCAGGCCAGCAGCGCCGTGAGCACGCCTTCCAGATTCAGCAACAGCGCCGCGCTGGAGGCCGGCATGCTGCGTAGCCCAGTCATCAGCAGCAATGGGCCGGCCACGCCGCCAGCCAGGATGGCAGCGGCCAGCCAGCCGACATCGGCGCGGCCCAAGCTGGCCACCTGTGGCAGGTCTTGACCGGAAATTTCGCTACGGGTCGTGCGTGTCGTGCTTGCCGTGGACCGTAACAAGCGGATCAGCAGCCAGAAACACAGCCCGATGCCGCTGCCTGCATACAATAATCCCGCCAGCATCGCCGGCGTGAGCTGTCCGGCCAGCAGTTTCGCCAGCGGCGTGCTGGCGCCGAAGAGTGCTGCCGCCAGCAGGGCGCAGGCGATGCCTCGCATCATGTCAAGGCCCGCCGGCGGGAGCGCATCAAACGCCCCACATGACGTCCTTCCCGGCGTGATCGGCAGCGCGCAGCATTTCCAGCAGCGGATAGGCGCGTGCCGAGAAACTCACGAACTGCATCTTTTCATGCTCATGATCGTCGCCGGCTTCACCGTGATGGGTGGCGACGTCATGTTGCAGTTCCTCGGAGGGATGATGCGCCTTGCTGCCGGCGATTTCCGCTTCGAGAATCGTTACGGCGGGTCCGGCTTCGGCGGCGGTGATGACGCCGCGTTTAGGATCCTTGTGCAACAGCGCCAGGATCCGTTTCGCGTGCTCCTCGTACATCAGGACATCGGCGGCGGCTTTGGATTTGAAGGTGATCAGCATGGTGCGTCCTCGGGTTTGTCAATCGCAAAGGCTGGAACGGTTGGAACGGCAGGCGGAAACGATGCCCGCCACTAGAGGATAAACCACCATGGGGCGATACGCCCGTCTGTCGAACGCTGCCATTACGGCGGTGGCAAGAGTTGACAGGCGCTTGCCGCGAAGATCTGGACACTCGATGCTTGAGTCATTGAGTCATTGCGTCTTGAACGACGTCAAAAAGGTATCGACAGCCTGTTGCCGGATCGCTTTCGCCGGACCGATCACGATCGCCTGGTAGACCCGCCGCTCGCTTGCCACCAGGCGCGCATGCAGCACCCGCGCCGAGCCGCCGCCGGGCGCCGCGGCATCGACGTCGATGGTCGACAGGGTCTTGCCGAGCGTCGATTTTTCCTGGCGGATCACGCCGCCGATGTTCTTGACCAGAGTTTCCTTCATCACCAGCAGCGCCGCCTGCGCCTGGGCCGCGTCCGGCAATTCGGCGGTGCCGACGGCGAATGTGACATCCTCGATCTCGGCGGCAGTCATGGTCATGCTGGCCTGGATGCCGCCCAGGTTGACCTGGCGTGACAGCACCGACGGCTTGGCCGGCAGCAGCACCGTGAAAGGCACCTTGTCGCCACGCACGTCGCGCCAGTCGTATTTCGGCGTGCAGGCGGATAGACCGAGGGTACAGGCCAGGATCAAGCGCACCAGTGCTGCCGGCGCCCTTGCCGCGCCCGGGCGCGCTGCAGGCGCTGGGGTGAACGTGGTGTGAGCGGTAGCGACAGGTCGAAGCGGATCGAGATGCATGAAGGCTTTCAAGGTTGCGCAACGGATCGCTGCATGGCATGCGTCATCAGGATAAGGCGTCACGGCGCAGCCTGGCGGCGCAACGCGCGGCGACCGGTCAAGACGTGAACCAGCAACAACAACGGCAACGCCAGGCCGAGAATCCAGTGCGAGGTCGACCACCAGGGCCGGGTGTCCTCGCCGGCGATGTAATACAACGCATAGCCCGTCACGGCCAGGGCGCAGAGGACGGCGATCATCGACCAGCCCGCCGCCAGGTTGCGTCCCGCCAGCAGCGCGCGTTTGACATGCACCTGCAGCAGGGTACCGAGCAGCCACAGGCTGGCCATCGCGGCGGCGCCGTGCAGTTTCATCGACCAGGGTTCGAGCGGATGGATCACGGCACCGAATTCACCGACTGGACGCATGAAGTAATGGGCTGCCAGCCACATCAGGCCGGATGCCAGCAGCACCGCCACCACCAGGTAAAGGCTGCGCCGCTGCCAGCGCGGCAAGCGAAATCCGGTCAGCGCTGCGGGATGCGATGGATGATGCAGGCTGTGCTTGGGGATGCGCATCGGAACGATCAAAAACTCAGATTATAAAAGCTGTGGCGTCAAAGCGTGCCAGGACCGGATGATCGGCATCACCGCTGGCCATCACGATCTTGGTCAGCCCATCGGCCAGCATGCAGCTCGGAGCCAGCACCGATGCGCTCGTGTCGACGACCACCGGCTGGCCATTCGCGCC
>JAYUWF010000366.1:0-10183 GCA_043753685.1 Herminiimonas sp. | reverse complement strand
ATAGGCAAGATCGCCGCGGCAGGGCGCTTCGTCCGCATCCCTGCGTTGTGGCTCCTTGCCATGGCCCGCCATGTCGCGTCGCCACGCCTTGGCCTGCGAAAGAATCACTCCTGCCACGACGACCCTGCCTACCGAAATAGGTTCTTATTCCGGCGGCAAGCCCAGTTGCGATCGCATGTCCGATTTTGCGGTCGCCAATTCCATGCCCAGGGCGACCAGATCGACCGGTGCGATCAGCATCTTGGGAAACACCACCGTTTCTTCTTTTTCGACATGCTCGACGATCTGCTGCGCCAATGACTCGATCTTCATGTCGAAAACCGGGTCGGCCGGATCGATGTCGCCAAGTTCCTTGATCAACTCCTTCGCGCCGTCATGTTCGTGCTCGGCTTCGTCGACCAGCGCTCCTTCGGCCAATGCCTGGCGTACCTTCGGATAGAAGATCGCTTCTTCGATTGCCATGTGAATCAGAAGATCGCCGCAGACCTGCTTGGCGACGCTGAATTTTTCCTCGACCGAGTCACCGTGACGGACTTGAGCAAACGATGCGAACAGCAGTTCGACCTTGCGGTGGTCTTCGGTCAGCAGGCCGATCGCATCGCGTGCAATGGCTGGTGCGGCGGACTCCTGTTCCGACGCCGGCGCGCCGTCGGCTGGCATCGGTGGTGGCATCGGCGGTGGCATGATGCCGTGTGCAGGTACCTGTGGGGATTCATGTGGTGCAGGTTCATTGGCCATGACGCAGTCTCCTCGGAAGGCCGCACGCAGCGGCGCATTGGGTTGGGAAGGGAGCGACGCGCAGTGACGTGAAGCGAGTGGGCGACATGTTCGCCGCCGCGCGACGATCGATTGCACCAATCTATTACGCGTGTCTGGCAAGTCGTTTGCGCCAACGCAGGCTTGGTCCCACATGCGTGGTTTCGGATCGTGCGATCCGATCAGAACCGATAGCTGAGACCGACCCGCAGCACGGGGAAAAATCGGTACGTGCGCAATTCGTCGTCGACCCGTTTGGCTTCCGCCGCCAGCAACGGTGTCAGGGCATTGGCAACCAGGGCGCAGCCCGTACCAGGCAAGGAACACCCGCCGAACGCCAGCTTGGTTTTCGGCGAGCCTTGGTACATTACACCCAGGTCGGACGACGCGCTCCAGCCGCGCCCGGTGTCGGCCAAGCTCCAGCCAATGCCGAGATACGGCGCGACCGAATCGAAATCGATCCGGCCGATCAGCCTGCCGATCTGCGAGGTGCTGTAGCTGCCGTTTTCAAAACTGAACGTGGTGATGCGGCTCGGTACGCCGATGCCATCGACGACATTGTTGTTATAGACGACGCCGCCCGTGAGCCGGAAACCGGACTGCATCGGATGCCAGTCGAGCAATGCATCGATGGTCCGCAGGGATGCCTTGAAATCATAGGCCACTTGCCCGGTGTTCTTTTTGAACTTGTAGCCGCGCAAATAGTTTGTGCCCAGTCGCAGTTCGAGGCCTTGTTCGGGTGCGATCGGTACGGTCACATGCGCGCCGATTCCGGTGCTGCCGAGATCGGCGGTCACCGCCAGGTCCGCTGCCGTGGCATGACCCGCGCCAGCCACGCCGATGCAAGCGAAGGCCATCGCGATCGCAATGCGGGGAGGAAGTCGATTCATGCAAAATCCAATTTGATGAGGTTGAGTACTGTGATCCGGTACAGGTCGGGTCGACCGGAATCGGCGTTCAAGAATCTCAGGTTGAACAATCGTGGTGTTGGGATTGCTCATGCCTTCTGCCCGGCACCACCAAATTGGTAGGTGGGCTGGCGTACAGAGGACGGACCGGACGCGCGCTATGCTCGGCGCAATTGACCGGCCAGAGGCGGCAACGCATTGGCAACCCGAAACAGCCAGGAGGCGAGACATGGAACAGTCAGCAGGACGAGTGCTGCAAAGCGGCACGCACATCGCTCGAATCGTTGCGTTGGAGGAGCCTGACGGCACCTTCGAGGCGCAGGTCTTCGTGCGCCTTGCGCGCGAGCCGGAAATCGCCGAAACCTATATTCCGGCGGGGATTTTTCCGACTGTTGAGCAAGCCGTGGAAGCCGCCGAAGCACGTGCCACGCGGGCGATCGAGAATCACGAGTTTTGAGACGCTTCGCTGATCAGCGATGGGGCCATGTCAGGCCGTAGCAGCTACAGCGCCCACCCGAGTCAGCCGTGGCGTGCGAATGGCGCCAGGTTTGGTCCGGGAGTGTAAATTCGGTGATAGACTCGCCCGCACGAACTGCAATACGGCAGATCATCTCGATCTGCGCCATCTACTGGGGAATACCATGACAAAGTCTTTTGTCTCGAGCATGCTGATGGCGACCCTGTTAAGCACCGGACTCGGGGTGTCGGCGCATTCGCAGGCGGCCAGCTTCGGTAGCCTGTTCAGTTCCATGCTGGGCCGGCCGGGCAGCGAAGACATGAACGTCGACGAAGCACTGGTGCGGATGAGCGACAAAATGAATCGCTCCATGCCGGTCGCCGTCGATGGCGACACCCGACTCGACAAGATCAGCGCCGAGCCGGGCCAGCAGATCGCGTACCACTACACGATGCTGAACTTGCGCAGCAAGGACGTCAACACCACCAATTTCTACAAGACATTCCGTCCGGCCCTGCAAAAGCGGGTGTGCGGCTCGGACGACCTGAAGATGTTTTTCCGGAACCGGATCACGGTCGCTTACGCTTATCGCGGCAAGGACGGCGAAGATATCGGCAAGCTGGCATTCTCCCCCAAGGACTGCGGCTACACCTCGTAGCGCATGGTTCGGCAGGCAAGGTGCCGGATGCAGACGTTGTCCACCGGGGTAGGGTCGAGAAGAATCAGGCGCTGCGCGCCGGCAGGGTGAAACGGAAGGTGGAACCGACGCCGAGCTTGCTTTCCACGCTGACCGCGCCATCGTGTGCTTCGATAAAGGTCTTGAAGATTGCCAATCCCAGGCCGAAGCCGTCCGATTTTTCAGGATGCGCTTCGTACTTGTCGAAAATTTTTGCTAACTGGTCTTCTGCGATGCCCTCGCCATCGTCACTCACGGTACATTCCACGCCAGCACCTTCACCGAGCGAACGGGCAGTGATGATGACCTCGCCGCGCGGCGTGTAATTGATCGCGTTTGCAATCAGGTTCTGAAACACGCGGCGCAGCAGGCTGGCGTCGGCATACGCTTCCAGATCGACCGGCACCTGGTTGCGCAATTGCGTGCTGCCCGTGCCCGCGACGGGATGCAGGTCATGGATCAGGTTTTCCACCAGCGGCCACAGATCCAGCGCGCGGCGCTCCAGACGCACGCCGGTTTCCGTCTGCAGATTGATGTTTTCTTCCAAAACCTTATCCACCAGGGTCGACAGGTGACGCACGTTGCGATTCAGGGTCTGCAGCATCTGGGCCGTCTGCATCCGCGGCTCGCCTTCGGCCAGCGTCAATTCCAGGACCCGCGCCGCCAAGCCGATTGCGCTCAGTGGAGTACGCAGGTCGTGTGCAACGAAGGCGAGGTATTCTTCGCGCCGATGCTGCACTTTCAGCGCTTGCTGGGTGGCGTAGGTCTGCACGGCCGTACCGATGGCCGCGTCGAGCACCCGGTTCATGATGTGGAACGGCGCGCCTTGCAAATCGATGTCGTTGTCGAACGCCAGGTCATGCACGCAGCCGCGCAAGATATTATATTCAGCGACCACCTCTTCGATTTCAAAGCCGTCCTCGAGCCGCTGCAGGCCGTGGGCAGGGGGTGTGCCACCCATGTAGATGCGCGGCGTGGATGTCACGGCACCGACTTTGAGCTCGTTGCTCAGTTCGATGAGCAAGCCAGGAATGTGATCGTTGAGTGTCGGCAGATCGAGATGGCGGGCCGAGGGCAATTGCTTGAGAAGGGCGCGCCAGTTCGTCAGCAGAGTTTCATGCTGATCTTCAATCAGTTGCGCCAGTTTTTCCAGTGTATTAATTTTCTTCGTCCTTCAGGTCCATGGACAAGTTTTGCCGCAGGGTTGATCACGCCTGCGTGCGCCCAGGCAGGTGTGCGACGACCTTCCCACTGCCAACCGTGGCAGGCGCGGCTGCCGCTTCACCAGTGCAAGAGAATATCATGTTGCAGGCATGCCGAAGGCGCTACAGAGGCATGCAGGACGGACGTGTTGACACGCTGATTCAAACGAAATGTTATGTCAGTTGGGGAACCTTTCTCGCGTAACCGCCTCATAAAATTTTTATGTAATCGGAAGTGATCGGCGCACTTTACATTGATGGCATCGAATGCCGTTTGCGAACAATCGCCGGGAGCGCAGACCGCTGTACCCCCGCAGTACCTCTGAAATTGAAAGGATCGTCAATGTCGACCAAGCAGGATTGCGATGCGTATGCCGTCGCGGTAGTGGAGAAATTCGATGCGTTCGTCAGCTGGGCGATCGAACGCTGGCCCGACCAGCAGGCACGGCTGACGACCGACGATTTCCGTGCAGGGCGGCGCGAACTGTCTGCGTTGCTCGGTGCGCGCCTGGACGGCGCGGCGCGGACGCAGGAAAACAGCGTTGACAAACAAACCACTGGCTCGCCGTCGGTAGGTCCCTCAGATGCATCCGAACAATATGTAAATGTGAATCCCGCTCCCTGGCCTTGACAACCCGTTAACGATAGTTTGGTTTTCTGTGGCGCTCGCACGACGCCGCAGCGATTAAACACGCGCGTGCGCGGACTTTTTCCTTTCTGCTATTTCATTTGCGGTTGGCTAACCCCAGAATGAATTTCTCTGTCATTTTCGAGGTGGGCATGGAAAAAGATGATGCAATTGTAATCATGAGCAAACTTGCCTCGAAACTCGATGATGTGTTGGTGATGGAAGAACTGGTCTCCGCGTTCGCTGAATTCCTCGCCCATATCAAGCCCAGTGTTTCGGAGCAAGATTTCGCGTTTCTCGCCACGGTCGGTGCAATGATTTACCGTAAGGGTGGCCGCCACTATGACTCCAGCCTGGAAACCGATCTATTGATGGCGCGGCTACGTGCGATTCCGGCGGGCTGACGTGGCGAAAAAGTTAATTACTTGCTAATTTTTTGCCGATTAGACTAATTAAAGGACGACGACACGAACTTTCCTTTTATAGTGATTCTGTCTCCTCCTCCTCCTTACTGGAGGATTTGCCCGCTTACTGTAAAGTCTGCGGGCATTTTTTCGTCTGGCGAACTGTTCGAATTTCCGCACGCGCCACGTCCGATACTTTCTGTTTTTTCCTCACAGTGTGATGCAGCGAACCGACGGTTGCACCTCAGGTCTTTAGTCTAGAAGTCTTTACCGGCTTAAGGTCGGCATTCGACCGACGAAACCTCGATCTGCATCGTGCCGGTCGGTTCGCCAATCGGGTCTGAATCACTGGGAATCAACATGTTTGAACCGTCCCCGTCACACGTAACCATGCCACCGGATGCCCTGCACGGTACAACCCGTTCCAGCCTGGGTCAGCCCGGGTCGCCATTCCGTGGCGCCGGCTTTCCGCACTCCCTGCACCGCGCCCCGATTCCTGAGGAAGAGCCGATTCCGGGCGAGGAGCCCGAGCCGGAAGAGGATCCGGTGCCGCATCCGGATCCCGTCATTCGTGAACCGGACCATCCTGCGATGGCGCCCATGTCGGTCAAGGGTCGTTGTGCCGAATCGAAACAATCACCTGGATCGGGAGCGCACTGATGGAGTCGATGACCTATAAAAAAGGCAAACACCACGCCAATGTCGTGGTGCTGCAAACCAGCGACGGCAGGTTTCAGGGGGAGGTCGCGCTTTCGCATGAAGTCGAGGGAGAGCATGCCGAACGTCACCTGGTGCCGGGGCCATCCGATACGCCGGAAGAAGCCTTCGATGAAGCCAAGGCGCTGGCGCACCGGCTGTTGGCTAACCTGCAGTGAGCCAGTGAATTCCCGACCGCCGCAGCTGTTGCTATAGCGGCAGTGGTGGGCGTCTGCGATCGAGCTGGCCGGCGCGGGGCCGGCCGAGATGTCGGTTTTTGGCAGCGCCCTGATTCTGGATTACCATTGGGCGCTTTCAAGTATCCGACAGGCAGGTGCGCTAATGGACCCTATGCATGAGCTCAGACCCGGGCAGTCGATTGAATTGCTCAAGCAATTGCACATCCTGACCCGTGACGGCAAGATGAACCAGGACAGCCGGCGCAAGCTCAAGCAGGTCGACCACCTGGTGCAATTCATCGAACCGCTCCTGGAAGAAATACTTGCACACCAACCCGCGCTCGAACTGGTCGATCACGGCGCTGGAAAATCCTACCTCGGCTTCCTGTTGTATGACCTGTTCTTCAAAGCGCGCCAGGATGCGTCACATATTTATGGCATCGAAACCCGCGCCGAACTGGTCGACAAATCGCAGGCTCTGGCCATCACGCTTGGCTTCGGCCGGATGTCGTTCCTGAATCTTTCGGTAGCTGAATCGGCCAGTTCGCAGCGCCTGCCGGAGCGCGTCGACGTCGTCACGGCGCTCCATGCCTGCAACACCGCCACCGATGATGCGATCCAGTTTGCGATTCAAAAGCACGCGCGCTGCATCGTACTGGTGCCGTGTTGCCAGGCTGAAGTCGCATCCGTGTTGAAGAAAAATAAAAGCAGCCAGCGCTCGCGCGATCCCTTGACGGAACTCTGGCGCCATCCGCTGCATACCAGGGAGTTCGGCAGCCAGGTGACCAACGTCCTGCGCTGCTTGCAGCTCGAAGCGCACGGATACCAGGTCAGCGTGACCGAACTGGTGGGATGGGAGCATTCGATGAAGAACGAGCTGATCATCGCAACATTCAAGGATCTGCCGCGCCAGCGGCCGGCAGCGCGCCTGCAGGAGGTGCTGCGCTCGCTCGGACTGGAAGAGATGCAGGGGCGCTTTTTCACGCCGGTCGGGACCGCTGCTGCCACGCCGGGTGCCTAACTATCGGCAATTTCGGTAGAATCAGCGGCATGCTTACGAGGAGTCAAACATGTACCTGGATCACCCCATCATCTCCGCGACCAACAGCGATACCGAACCCGATCGGGTCGAACGCGTCAATCGGGTGTATGGCTATGCAGTGGCATTGGCCGATGTCGATGGCAATCGTGACTGCATCACGAAGCTGGAAAAATTGCATGATCACAAAGGCAATCTGGTGGTGACCTGGCGCACGGCGCCCACCGCCCGTGAAAAGACCTTCCTGACCCGCGCCTGGCAAAGTCTGGTCGGCGACGAATCGGAAAATGTATCGCACGAAATGAATCAGGCTCCCGTCTGAAGTGACTCGGGGGACTGTTCAACAGTCCTGAGGTGTAATACGAGTGCGGTACAAATCCCTGCGCAATATCGTGGTCGGATTGCTGACAAATTGACCCCAGACAGCGACTCTGCCGGTGATGAGCGAAGGCCGGAACATGGCCGTTTTTGCCTAGTCAAGAGATCACGGACTTGCCGAGCGCAAGACGTCGCCCGGCCCCGGCATTGATGCCGGGCGATCGACGCCGTACCTTCTCAACAACCAAATCGCAGCAACTCGCGTTACGACAACGGGCGATGATGTTCCGTTGTTTCCCTGTTGCCATCTGAATCGGGGATCGGACCGTTTGCGCATGGACGTGAACGCCGAAAGCGCGTGCGCTGCGTCTTCAACATGCGTGCACCCCTGCTTGACTCTCCAACAACCTCTGCACCAAAAATCGCCTTGTGGGCCGGCATCGAATGCACCGTCGCGCGGATCGGCGATTGCTACCGCGATCAGGCCCGGGAAACTGGGCATACAGATCGTCTGGACGATCTGGATGCCATCGCCGCGCTCGGCATCCGGACCCTGCGGTACCCGGTATTGTGGGAAACCATTTCGCCGGAGCGTCCCGATCAAGCTGACTGGCGCTGGCACGACGCGCGACTCGCGCGCCTGCGCGAGCTCGGCATTGCACCGATCGCCGGGCTGGTGCATCACGGCAGTGGTCCGCGCTACACCAATCTGCTCGATCCGCACTTCCCGTCGCTGCTGGCAGCGCATGCGCGCGAGGTGGCGCGCCGCTATCCCTGGATAGCGCACTTCACGCCGGTCAATGAACCGCTGACCACTGCCCGGTTTTCCGGGCTGTACGGCCACTGGTATCCGCATGGCACCAGCAGCGCGACCTTTCTGCAGGCGCTGGTCACGCAGTGTCATGCCATTGCACTGGCAATGCAGGCGATCCGCGCCATCACACCGGACGCGCAGCTTATCCAGACCGAAGACCTCGGCAAGACCTTCAGCACGGCACGACTGGGTTATCAGGCCGAGCATGAAAACCAGCGGCGCTGGCTCAGCTTCGACCTGCTCACCGGCCGCCTCGACCGGCACCATCCGTGGTATCCGAAATTCATGGCGGCCGGTATCGATCGGAACGTCCTGGCCTTCCTGCAGGATCAGCCCTGCACGCCGGATATCCTGGGCATCAATCACTACCTCACCAGCGAACGGTATCTGGACGATGACTTGCGCCCTTATCCGGCGCATCATCACGCCGGCAACGAGCGCGACCGGTATGCCGACGTCGAGGCAGTGCGGATCGCCCTGCCACCGGCGTCGACCGGCCCGCAGGCGCGCCTGCAGGAAGCCTGGCAGCGTTACGGATTGCCGCTGGCCGTCACCGAAGCGCACCATGGCTGCAGCCGTGATGAGCAGTTGCGCTGGCTGATGGAAGTCTGGCATGCCGCTGCAGCGGTGCGGCGCGACGGCGTCGATCTGCGGGCCGTCACGGTCTGGTCACTGTTCGGTTGCGTCGACTGGAATACGCTGCTAACGCAACGCAATGGTTTTTATGAAAGCGGTGTCTTCGATGCCCGCTCGACGCCACCACGGCCGACTGTGCTGGCGCACGCGACCAAGTCCTTGGCCAGCACCGGCAGCTTCGACCATCCGGTGCTTGATCGGCAGGGCTGGTGGCATCGCGACGAATACCATTATCGACCGGCGGGCAGGGCGCAGACGGTGCCGAAACACGGCCGGCGCAGGGTTGCCATCGCCGGCGCCACGGGCACGCTGGGCCGCGCCTTCGCCCGGATCTGCGGCGACCGGGCGCTCGACCATATCCTGCTGACGCGCGCGGAGATGGACATCACCAGCGCCGCCTCGATCGAAGCCGCATTGTGCCGTCATCGGCCGTGGGCGGTGGTCAACGCCGCCGGATACGTGCGGGTCGATCAGGCCGAGCACGACGCCGAACGGTGTTTTCGCGAGAATGCCACCGGCGCCGAACTGTTGGCGCACGCTTGCGCCAGTCTGGGCATCGCCTACGTCACGTTTTCATCGGACCTGGTCTTCGATGGTTCGCTCGGGCGAGCCTATGTCGAGAGCGACCGGGTCTGCCCGACCAGTATCTACGGCAGCAGCAAGGTCGCCGCCGAGCGGCTCGTGGCGCTGGCTTGGCCACAGTCACTGGTCATTCGCACCAGCGCCTTTTTCGGACCCTGGGACCACTACAATTTTGTCCACGGCGTATTACAGACACTGCGCGCCGGACGTCGTGTCGAAGCCAGTGGCCGGGTGACGGTATCGCCGACCTACGTGCCGGACCTGGTCAACGCCGCGCTCGATCTGTTGATCGACGGCGCCAGCGGTGTCTGGCATCTTGCCAATCAAGGTCTGGTGTCGTGGCATGAACTGGCGTTGCGGGCCGCGCGCGCGGCGCAGGTCGATGCGATGCGTTTGATCCGGGTCGATCAGGGCGAAGCGGCAGTGACCGCGCTGACCAGCGAGCGCGGACTGATCCTGCCGCCGCTCGAGGAAGCGCTGCCGCGCTATCTGCGCGACCTCGAGCGGGTGGGCTAAGTACGCGGTCGCCAGGCGGCCGGGCTGACACTGTGTTCCCTGAATTCTTTTTTATCCAGGGGAACAGTCGTCGGTGCAACCACTCCAAGTGGATTGTTCACTCTCCATAGGCTCGGCTCCAGCAGGCGTCACGTGGCGCCACCGGTATCTGCCGTGACCACCTCCATGACCAGTTCCCGATTCGATTCCAGCCCGGCCGGCAAAGGCATGCCCGCATCCGCTGCATCCGCTGCATCCGCTGCATCCACCGCATCGACTGCACCGGCTGCATCTTCAGAACCGCAGCGCGCGACCGCCGCCGGTGCCATTGATCCTGTCACTGCCTTCGGCTATCCGCGACCGCAACTGGTGCGCGATCACTGGATGTCCCTC
>JAYUWF010000365.1:0-10188 GCA_043753685.1 Herminiimonas sp. | reverse complement strand
GCCGATGTCCGGTAGTTCCGCACTCTGTTTCATCGTGGCGGGTTCCGCCCTTGCCATGCTCCGAGTCGTCGGCCTGCAACGCCATCGCCAATGTCAGTTACTGGCCGGCCTGATCCTGATCGCTTTCAGCACATTTGGCATTTTGGCAACAATGCAGCTTGTTCTTTGGGACGCAATTCCTGGCCTTCCAGCAGGGTTCACGCGAACGAATCCCAGCGCGATTACAGGATTCGTGGTGGCCGGTGTGCTGCTGGTACAGCTATCGAGAATGGAATTGCTGGATAGAGGGCGGCTCTTTCAGGTCGGCACAGCCATCCTGGCCGGTATCGGCATGCTCGGGCTGCTGAGCTACGCCATCAACATGGATTATTTGTATATCGTGCCGGACGCGAAGCCGTTGGCCTGGTCCAGCGCCGTGCTGTTCATTTTGCTGGCGCTTGGCATCTGGGGTGCGTGGCGTGCCGCGCCATGGAACACGCAAGCCATCAGGGAAGACGTATCACGCGATATCTATCGCACCATCGACATCATGGTGACGCTGATCGTGGCCGTCGTCGCACTGGTGGCATTCGGTCTGTCGCAAGGACGTTCGGAACAAGTCATGCTGGATCAGATGCGCATCGTTGGCGACGACAAGCGCACGTTTTTCGAAACGGTCCTGACGTCGCATCTGGACAAGGCGCTGCAAATCAATACCCGGCCCGCCATCGTGAAGTTTCTGCGCGATTATGCGAGCACCACCGAGGCCGGCAAGGCGGCAATGATGGCGTCACTGGTAATTTCTGCCAGGTCGTTTGTCCAGCATGGCTTCTCCGCATTTTCCTATCTTGACAATGACAACAATGTGTTGACCAGTGCAGGGCAATTTACTGTTGATCCTGAACAGCGGCTGCCGATTTCCACCCAATATGATGCGGAGCTACTTTGGAAAGATGGCTACGTGTTCCGCGTTCGTTTGCCGATTCAAGACGAAAGCGGCCGCTCAGGTTTTACATTGACCGAACAGCGCCTGGACGAGTTGACGCGCATGCATCGCAAGGCGATTGCCGAAGGTGAAACCGGCGACATGGTTGTGTGCTCACTGATCGAAGGCTTGCAGCACTGTTTTCCATTTCGATGGCGAACAAAATCGGGCATCTACAACGCCTTTTTGGATGGCAAGGCGTTGCCGTTGACCCGCGCGATTTCCGGCGAGACCGCAACAGACATAACGACTGATTTTCGACGTCAGCGCGTCATGGCAGCACTCGGACCGATCGGTACGACCCGCCTCGGCATGGCCGTCAAGCGCGACATGATCGAACTGTATGCGCCAGTGCGCCGGCAATTTTTTACCGCCCTGCCGTTTTTGATCATGCTGGTGCTTGGCAGTGTCTGGCTGATTCGAATGCGCGTGCACCCACTGGTTGCTGCGCTCGATCAATCGCACAGGGACATGAAAGCGATGGCCTTGCATGATGGATTGACCGGGCTACCGAACCGCATGTTGTTTCATGACCGTTTGACGCAGGCCATGCGTCGCGTCAATCGCTCGCAGACGCTGCTGGCACTGCTGTATCTGGACGTGGACCATTTCAAGCAGATTAATGATTCCCTCGGTCATCTGGCCGGTGATGAGGTACTGAGACAATTTGCCCAGGTACTGAAGGACTGCGTCAGAGCATCCGACACGGTAGCGCGATTGAGTGGAGACGAATTCACGATCCTTCTTGAAAACATTTCGACCAAATGCGATGCGGAGCGCACCGCCGACACCATACTGAAAAATGTCAGTGAAGCGAACTGGGGCACGTCCTCGATTCCCGCCGCCACATTGACCACAAGTATCGGCATTGCCTACTACCGCGGCGAAGATCTCGATGCCGAACAACTGATCCATCATGCCGATACCGCGCTGTACCAGTCTAAGCAAGGCGGACGGGCAAGGTATCAGGTCTATGTATCTCCGGAACCCGACTCGATACTGGCACCGCCAGTCGACTCGCACGGGTAGTACCGGCACGGCATGTCTTGACCAAAAAAGGTCATTTTCGAACGATTGAAAGGCAGCGCTGCAGAACGGATGTGGCGACGAACGCAAGGCCAGGCAATGACCGTTACTGTTTGGGCATGGTGCCATGGTGGTGCTCATGCCCCTGCATCGCATCGGGGCCATGGTCGGCGAGCTGTGCGTCGAACCAGCGGTGCAGTGCGGCGACCAATTTTGCATCGCTGGTACGGTAGATCAGCTCCGCCCCGCCTGCCGTTTCGCGGTAATCAACAGTAATCGCTCCTGGCTTCGACATCGATAACTCCGCAAGACCCGGCATATCGGCGCCATGAATGTGGGTGGGACCCGAAAAATCCCCTTTTCGGAACTGCTGCTGGATATCGCGCAGGTGCTCTCTCACGAGCCGCGTTTGTGCCGCATCCCGCACATCCCTTGCAACGACCCGTTGCGTTCCTCCGCTTGGCGTTTTGGTGAAGATATGGTTGGTGGCCTTGAGGTCAAAGGGCATGACGTCCGCGCCACGGCTGGCAACTTCCGCCTGGCGCGGAAGGTCGGCCGCGTGGGTGGTCAACAGCACGCTCGCAAAAGCGGCAAGCCCGAGGTGGAAACAATGCAACCGGTATCTGCTCATCTGAAAAATCCTTCATGTGAATAATCACCGCCAGCGAACTGGCATCCATGCAATGCCTTAGCCAGCCATTTCACCGACCAGGTGCCATTTTCTCTCGGGCGCGTTTGTCAGCACGCATGTCCATGCCGCTGTCGCGCGATAAAAACATGGCGTGGCGCGCAAAGACCATGTGCACAACACCACAAAACCATATCAAACGTCCAGCAACGCTTCAAGCCCGGGAACGCCCACCGGAGAGTTGGCAGTCCACGGAACCATGAAGACCTCGTGCGTCGTTTGCGCCCGTACCCGTTCGATCTGCTTTTTTTCACCCTCCAGGCGGGCATGCAGCAGCGGATCGCGTGTGGCCGTCGCCAGCAACGACTTGTTGACCAGCCACGCGTAGGGTTCGATCCTGGCCCTGCGCAGATCGTCCTGCAGTGCTGCCGCTTGCGAAACCGGCGTTGCTTCGGGCAGCGTCACGAGGATGATTTTCGTGTAGTCGGCGTCCTGAAGGCGCATCAACGGCGTGACGATCCGGCCAGCGGTGTGGCCCTCGAACTGCCTGACCATCTGGCGATGATAAGCGCCGGTGGCGTCCATCAACAACAACGAATGGCCGGTGGGCGCGGTGTCGAGCACCACGAAGGCGCTCTTGGCCTGTGCCACCACATGCGAGAAAGCATGGAAGACCGCGACCTCTTCGGTGCAGGGCGAACGCAGGTCTTCGATGAGCAGGTCGCGCTCGCCCGCCGTCATGCCCGGCGATTTCGCCGCCACGATCTTGTCGACGTATTTCCGGGTCTCGAGCTTTGGATCGATGCGGCCTACGGTAAGCCCGGGAACCTCCGCGTCCAGCGTCATCGCCAGATGGGCCGCAGGGTCGGTGGTGCTCAGGTGCACCGACTTGCCGCTTCTGACCAGGCCCAATGCAATCGCCGCAGCGATCGTGGTCTTGCCCACGCCGCCCTTGCCCATCACCATGATCAAACCGCTCTCGCCTTTCGCAAGTTCTGTGACGAGGTCCGCAAGCTTCCGATGATCGAAGTGCGGGAATTGCACCGTGACCGCTGGCGCCTGCGCCGCGTGCGGCGACAACAGGCCGCGCAGTGCTGCCAGCCCCACCGAATCGACCGCCCGCAATGGAATCATGTCGCATGCCAGTTGCCGCAGTTGAGCCGGCATCTCGTCCATCGCCTTCTGGCCCAGTGCTTCGATGGCCATCGCAACCGGATCATCGTTGCTGCTTGCCCTGAATACCGCGTTGACCACCAGTCGCTGATTGGACAAGCCAAGCGCACGCAGTTCGTCGGACGTGCGGGCTGCCTCGTTGAGCGCGCTGGCTTCCGTGCGCGCTACCAGGACGATGCTGGTCAATGCCGCATCGTTGAGCGAAGCCAGCGCCTGATTGAACAACTGCTCCTGCATCTTCAAGCCGGAGTGCGGCCCGAGGCAGGACGCGCCCCGGTCATTACCGTTCAGGAATCCGCTCCAAGCCTTCGGCAGGCTCAAGAGCCGCAGCGTATGGCCGGTCGGTGCGGTGTCGAAGACGACATGGTCGTAGGCAGCGCCCCCGTGCGAGAGCAGGTTCGAAAACTCGTCGAAGGTCGCGATCTCGGTGGTGCAGGCGCCGGAGAGCTGCTCGCGAACGGTCGCAATCTCCTCTGCACTTGCCTGCGCCCCCATTTGTTCGACGACGCGCGCACGGTAGTTCTGCGCTGCTGCGTCGGGATCGATGTTCAGTACCGACATGTTGGGCACGCCGGGCACGGCGACGGGCTGATTGCTCAGCGTGATGCCGAGCATTTCATCCAGGTTCGATGCCGCGTCCGTGCTGACCAGCAGGTCTTTCTTGCCCGAATCCGCCAGGGCGATCGACACGGCCGTCGACACCGACGTCTTGCCGACACCGCCTTTGCCGGTGAAAAACAAATACTTGGTTGGTGAATCCAGAACGGTCAGGCGTGAAGACATGGGCTTCCTTGTTTCAATCAATGGCTCGCCCGTTTGCGATGCCGAGCTTTCCAATGGTGAGAAGAGATGTATCGATGATCCTCATTTGATTATCATTTTGAAAATTATGGAGAATCAATTTTCAAGGGAAAATGAAAACTGCCAGCTTCACGATCCTCGTCGGCCCAATCAATAAAAAAGCCTTTGAGGACGAGTGCCAGCAACGGGATCAAACGTCGTCTCAGTTGGTAGGTTGATTAATCTGCGGATACCTGGAATAGCAATGAGTCGGGTCCGCAACTCGTCATAGAGTCACGTCTGCCCAATGGCGCCCCGGCGCTCGGACGTTTCACGATGCCCGCAGCGGTCGATAGTACGCTCGCTATACTCCCGATGGGCATTTAGCCTCTCGGCCATACGATGTGGGGGACGGATTAATGCTGTGTATGCCGAGATCATGCCGATGATGAGCAATCCGAGCGCATCGAGCCCATGGGTCGTGTAGGCCACAGCAAGTGCAATGCCGCCGGCGACGATACCTATTCCTAACGTAGTCGCGGGCATTCACCATCCGCAAATACCATGAAATCTTTTTTTAATACCAAAACTGACTGTCATTGGCAGCAATCACTGCCAATTCTGATCAATCGGGACCGCGAAAAATAAAAAAATCCTGATGAATCAGCCGTCTATTTTTTTGGATTCGAAACACAAGGTTGTTACGGTTATTGCAATCCTGCCGTCGGTGCAGGTGAACATGCGCGCCGGTCATTTGCCGGAGCCGGAAACCAATTGCGTGCGTTACCTGAAAATTCCATTGAACGCGCTCGGCCAGGTTGGTTGAGCCCGGCCGCCAGTTTTGTTTCATCGTCGTCCGCACGTCAACCAGGCAGCATCAACAACAAGGGAAATACCATGTACAAGAACGTCGGCGGTACCGATCGCGTGATCCGCATCCTGCTTGGCATCATCGTGCTGAGCCTGTATTTCGTGCTCGACGACAGCCAGCGCTGGTGGGCGCTGGTCGGCCTGGTGCCGCTGGCCACCGGCCTGCTCGGCTGGTGTCCGGCCTACCTGCCGTTCGGGATCAGGACGTGTGCGATGCGCGGCAAGTAGGCCCACGGGCGGGCATCAGCTGCGCGCATCCTTGGGCTTGTCCCCCTTTGGCCAGTCGCCTGCCTTGCCAGAATAAACCGGACGTGGCTGATGGGTAAAATACTCTGCCACATCCAGCGCTTCCTGGTCGGTGAGTGAACCACCTTGTCCCAGCGGCATGTTGTGTTTCACGAAGGCCGCCGCTGTATAAGTGCGTGCCATCCCGGCGCCATCGTTGAAGGAGTCCCTGCCCCATACCGGCGGAAAAACATAAGCGCCGGCCGGGTTTTTGAGACCAGCGCCCTCGGCGCCATGACAGCTTGCGCATCTGGTGGCGTAGACGTCCTTGCCTTTACCGGCATCTGCTGTCAGTTTCTGATCGAGTGGTCCAAAGCCACGGCCCTTGACGTTAATTCCAGTTGGCACATCGGTCGACAGCCACTGCATGTAGGCCAGGATATTGGTCATCTCGGTCGACGCAAACGGCAATGCCTTGCCATTCATCGAGCGCTCGAAGCAGTCATTGACACGCTCCTGCAACGAGATCAGCTTGCCGCTACGCGAACGGTATTCGGGGAATACGCCCCAGATGCCAACCCACGGCGAGGCATTCGCCGTCGTCCCGCCCGCCAGATGGCAGCTGGTGCAATTGAGTCCGTTACCGACGTTGTTCGGCAGGCGCTGATGGGTCTCGGTCAGAAGCTTGCGACCCTCCTGAATGGCGACGCCTTTGGGACCCGCGGGGATACTCGATTCCGGTGGTGGATTGAACACTGCTTGTGCGGCGACCTGGCCGGCGATGACAACCGTGCCGGCAAAAAATGCCAGCCTCATGATGTTGAACATATTGTCTCCTTGACTTTATATTTGCTTCAGCAGGTCGGGCTTACATTACGCATGGCTCTTCTGACGGTTCCCTGGCACTGCAGCAGTAGTGATTTATCGGACAGGTTCATGAAACCGGTACCGCAGGTTCCATGCCACGTGGCGGGGAGGACAGATACTGTTTTAAAACAGTGACTTGAAAATTTCGATGCAACTGCGTTGAACACGAAACAACTGCCAGACTGCCAACATGGCAGCACTTGGCAGGCGACCGTCAGGCGACTGTCACGCGACCGTCACGCGAGTCCCTGCTCTTTCAGGCGCCGGTACAGGGTCCGCTCGCTGAGGCCAAGAGAGGCCGCCAGTTCGCTGCGGGTACCCTTGAACGTGGCCAGGGCATGCGCGAGCGTGTGAGCGGCGACCGGCGCGAGCGCTGGCGCAGCAGCGGGCAGATATTCGGCCCGGATCACGCCGTCGTCGGCAAACAGGCGCGCCCGGTCCAGCACGTTGCGCAATTCACGGATATTGCCGGGCCAGTCGCGTTGCTGCAGTTGCGCCAGTGCCTGCGGTTCGATCGACAATTTTCGCTGGCCTGCAGGTGTGCGCTGCAAGAAGGAATTGACCAGCAGCCCGATGTCTTCGACCCGATCACGCAAGGCGGGTAACTGAATCGGAAACGCGCTGATGCGGTAGTACAGGTCCTGGCGGAACGCGCCTTCGGCCATCATCTTCTCCAGCGGCTTGTGGGTCGCCGCCACCAGCCGGAAATTCGCGTGCAGCGTCTCGACGCTGCCGACCCGCCGATAGGTGCCGGACTCGATCAGCCGCAACAGCTTGACCTGCATCCCCAATGGCACATCGCCGATTTCGTCGAGGAACAGGGTGCCGCCCTGCGCGGTCTCGACCAGCCCGGGCTTGCGCGCGGTGGCGCCAGTGAAGGCGCCTTTTTCATGGCCGAACAATTCGCTCTCGAACAGGGTTTCGGTCAGGCCCGAACAATCGACGACGACGAACGGACCGCCGGCGCGTTCGCTGCCTTCATGGACAGCGCGGGCAAACAGTTCCTTGCCGGTGCCGGACTCGCCCAGCAGCAGTACCGGCAGCATCGACGGCGCCACCCGCTGCAAGGCCGACAGCGCGGCATTGAAGGCCGGTGCCCGGCCGACCAGGCCCTCGTCGCTGGGCCGGGCCGATGCGCTGCGCACCACCGCCAGGCGTTCCACGTAGGCCGTGATGGCGCCATGTTCATCCAGGATGGGCCGCAATTCGACGTCGACATGCTCGGGGCCGCGTGGCGTGTGATGGATATGCAGGACGCGATCCGGGCCGCGCAATTCCTGTGCTTTCTTCATCGGACAATGTTCGCCGGCCTGATCGCACGGCACATCGTAATGATGCGACACGCGGTAGCACTTCTGGCCCACGGGTAGCTTGCCGCCGATGGCGAACTGACGCTGGTAAGCCGTATTGGCAGCGAGGATGTTGTAGTCGGGATCGAGCACGATCATCGGATGGGGTTCGTGTTCGAGAAACGACACCAGCGACCGCACCTGCGCGGCGTGGTCGATCGGCACAGCCGGTCGGGTTGACATGTGTACTCCTTGGGACGCCCTACTCTGGCGCAACACTGCCATGACTGTCAAGCAATACTGCCACTGGCAGCAACTTGCGACGCCGTTCATATTCAGCATCTTGGTGCGACCTGAAAATATGAATGTAATCAACGGTCTGGCCCCAGTTTTTGCAATCTGCAAGACTGGTATGGTTATTGCCAAGCTCCAGGACGCACCTGCATTGCCAGGCTTGCGACATAAGGAGACAACGATGACACCCACCCCATCGGCGACAGCACTTCAGGTCGAAGGCTTTTTCGATCCCGCCACCTGGACCATTAGTTACCTGGTACGCGATATCACGACCGGCGACTGTGCGCTCATCGACAGTGTGCTTGATTACGATGCCAAGTCCGGTCACACCTCGACCGGGTCGGCCGACAAGCTGATCGCTCGCGTGCACGAACTCGGCGCGACGGTACGCTGGATCCTCGAGACGCATGTCCATGCCGATCATATGTCGGCGGCACCGTACCTCAAGGCCCGGCTCGGCGGCCAGATCGGCATCGGCGCGCAGATCACCACCGTGCAAAAAGTCTTCGGTACGCTATTCAATGCCGGCAGTGAGATGGCCCGCGACGGCAGCCAGTTCGATCGCCTGTTTGCCGATGGCGAGACGTTTGCGCTTGGTTCGCTGGAAGTTCGTGCCATGCACACACCGGGTCATACGCCGGCCTGCATGACCTACGTGATCCGCGATGGCGAGCACACTGCCGCGTTTGTCGGCGACACCTTGTTCATGCCCGACTACGGCACTGCGCGATGCGACTTCCCCGGCGGGGATGCGCGGACCTTGTTCGGCTCGATCCAGAAGGTGCTGAGTTTGCCCGACGACACCGTGCTCTACATGTGCCACGACTACCTGCCAGGCGGCCGTGCCGTCGCCTTTGTCAGCACCGTGGCCGACGAGCGCGCCCACAATATCCACGTTCATACCGGCGTCAGCGAGGCGGAGTTCGTGGCCATGCGAACCGCGCGCGACGCCACGCTGGACATGCCGACGCTGATCCTGCCGTCCGTACAGGTCAACATGCGCGCCGGTCACCTGCCCGAACCCGAAGACAATGGCACGCGCTACCTGAAAATCCCACTCAACATGGCGTGAGCCTGCCGCACAGCCTGGGTGCGGGACCCGAGCGCCCGGCCGGCCGCGATACGACAACAATATAACGACAACAATAACGGAGACTTCCATGGACATTCGCCAGCTCGCCCCCGCAATCTCGGTCTCGCCGCAGATTCTGCCGGCCGACCTTGCCGCCCTCAAGCAGGCGGGCTTTCGCGCCATCATCTGCAATCGGCCCGATGGCGAAGGTGCGGACCAGCCGTTGTTTGCTGAAGTGGCGCGCGCAGCAGAGGCGCTAGGCATCGAAGCTCATTACCTGCCGGCCGAATCGGGCAAGGTCAGCGATAATCAAGGCGCCACGTTCGGTCAATTGCTGGACCGCCTGCCCAAGCCGGTGCTGGCGTATTGCCGCACCGGCATGCGCTCGGCCACCATGTGGGCGTTATCGGAGTCTGCCAGGCAGACGCTGCCGCAAATCGTCTTCGCCGCGCAGCAGGCAGGTTTCGACCTCAAGGCCGTGGTGCGCCGCATCGCCAACCAGGGCCGCACACCGATCGAAGTGGCCGAAGCCGAACATGCGGTGGTCATCATCGGCGGTGGCGCGGCCGGCATCGCCACGGCTGCGAGCCTGCTGGCGCGCAGTCCGGGTCTCGACATCGTTATCATCGATCCGGCCGACGTGCATTATTACCAGCCGGGCTGGACGCTGGTCGGCTGCGGCGTCTTCGATGCCGCCGAGACCGCGCACACTATGGCCTCGACGATTCCGCACGGGGTGCACTGGATCAAATCTGCCGTGGCCGCGTTCGAGCCCGAACGCAATGCCGTCATCCTCGATGGTTGTCGCGTGGTGAAATACCAGCAACTGGTGGTGTGCCCCGGCCTGAAGCTGAACTGGCAAGCAATCGAGGGCTTGCCGGAGACGCTGGGGCGCAATGGCGTGACCTCGAACTACCTCTACCATCTGGCGCCCTACACCTGGAAACTGGTGCAGGAACTGCGACAAGGCCGGGCGATCTTCACGCAGCCACCGATG
>JAYUWF010000364.1:0-10269 GCA_043753685.1 Herminiimonas sp. | reverse complement strand
ACGTCACCAGATGCGGCAGGCGCAGCGGTGACAGTGCCCATTCGGTTTCGTTGCCGGTGCTGACCAGGATGGTTTTGCAGCCGGCACGGCGGCCGCTTTCGATATCGTTCAAGATGTCGCCGACCAACCAGGAGCGCGTCAGGTCGATGTCGTGCTCGACCGCGGCGCGGCGGATCAGGCCCGGCTGCGGCTTGCGGCAGTCGCATTCGGTGGCGTAGGGCGCAACGCTGCCGGCGGGATGATGCGGACAAAAATAATAACCGTCCAGGCGTACCTGTTCGCGCGCCAGCAAGGCATCGATGCGCTGCTCGACCGGCTTCAATTCGTGCTCTTCGAAAATGCCATGGGCGATCCCGGATTGATTCGACACAATGAAGAGCGCATAGCCGCGTTGCTGCAACATGCGCAAGCCACGCGCTGCGAACGGATACAGGTGAATCAGATCCGGATTGACGTTATGGACCACGTCGGGAATCAACGTGCCATCCTTGTCGATGAAGACCGCGCGCGTCATGGCGCTGTCCCGGCCGCGCCACGCTGAAAGCCGAAGCGCCGGCAAGTTGACCTCGCTCCGGCCGAGCAAGGCAGGCGATGCCGCACCTGCGGCCGTCGAAGCGTCGGTTGCGCTACGCCGCACAGGATCAGGGCCATGAAGTCTCCTTCATCGGCAAAACAGTCACTTCCGGAACCACGCTTTCTAGCGGCAACAGCAACAGGCCGCGCACCACGGCGGCCACGTTCGCCGGATCCTGCAGGTTGGCCGGATCGAGTTCCGGGAAGCGATCCAGCAAGAACGGCGTGCGCATGCCGCCGGCGATCACGGCGGTGACCTTGATGCCGAATTCGCGCAGCTCGGCATGCATGGCGTGGGACAGTCCGAGCAAACCCCATTTGCTGGCGTGATAGGCGCTGGCGTTGGGCCAGGCGCGTTTGGCGGCGGTCGAGGCGATATTGATGATCTGGCCGCTGCCCTGGCGTTTCATGTAGGGCAGGGCGGCACGCGCCAGCTGGAACGGACCGCTCAGGTTGGTGCGCAAGACACGCTCCCAGTCGGCCTGGGACAGTTCGTCGATCGCGCAGGTGACATCGGTGCCGGCGTTGTTGATCAAGACATCGACGCTGCCGAAGTGCTCGGCCAGGGTCGCGATCGCATGCGCTGCGGCGTCCGGGTCGCCGACATCGAATACCAGCGAGCCGTGCCGCGTGCCGTCGGCCAAAGGTGCGAGGCTGTCGAGCGTGGCGGCGGCGCGGGTTGCGTCCTGATCGGCGACCAGAATGCGGGCGCCAGCCGTTGCCAGGGTGCGGCACAGCGCGGCGCCCAGACCGCTGCCGCCGCCGGTGATCAGGATGGCCTTGCCGGCCAGTCCAGGCACGCTGGTCGGCTGGGTTGGTGGAGTCATGTCGATGGTTCCTTGTTGGTTGACCCGAGGCAGAACGTCATGAAAAGAGGCTGTGTCGGGTGGGTCGGATGGTTCTGATGTGTCGGATGTGTAGGATGTTCGGATGCTTCGGATGCTTCGAATTTCGGGGCATTGAATCTGTCGGATGCGCAGGATGGGTCGTCGCCTCGGCGGGTGATGCGCGCCATCGTCGGCGCCACCGCTCAGGGCGGCGCTTGGTCGACGCCGTATTCAACGGGCATTGCGCGCTGCATTTTCACCCGCCTGGGCAGGCCGGGGAGCGACCGGAATGGCGCCCTCCGCGCAGGTGACGCGTTCGCTGATCCTGGCTGCATGGCTGACCGGCTGCGTGGGTACGGTGGCAGCGGCCGTGACGGCGGCCACGGCGGCGATGGCTGCCACGGCGCCTAGCGAGCCGTTTCCATCGAGGCTGCCGGCCGCAGCCGTCGCAGCCGCCGATCGCGGTGGCGTGGTCTTCTCGCCATGGTGGGCGTCGGCGCCGGCGATCGCCTCACCGGACAGGACGCGCTCATAAATGCGCGCAATGCGTGTGCCGATCTCGCGCCACGTGAAATTGCGGTACGCACGCCGCATGCCGGCCCAGCCGAAGCGTTGCGCCGTCTGTGGATGCTGGGCCAGCCAGGCCAGGCGGTCGGCCAGGGTCGGCGGATCGTCCGGCGGCACCAGGTAGCCGGTCTCGCAATCGATCACGGTGGTCTTGATGCCGCCGACCGCCGCGCCGATCACGGGTGTGCCGCACGCCATGGCTTCGATCGGCGTGATGCCGAACGGCTCGTACCAGGGCGTTGTGACGAAGACGTCGGCGGCGCTGTAGTAATAACGCAGCGCTGCGCGCGGACGCTGTCCGGTGAAGGTCACGGCCGGCGCGATGTCGAGCTGTCGCGCCAGCGCCTGCAACCGTCCGAGCTCGGGCGTGACGACCGGATCGGGCAGGGCGGTGTTGCCGCCCACGATCAACAGCCGCGCGGCGATGCCATGCCGTTGCTGGAGCAGCGCGACGGCGCGGATGACATTGTCGATCCCCTTGCGCGGCACCATGCGGCCCAGCTGCAGAACGATGAATTCATCCGGATCCAGCCCCAGGTACTGGCGCGCGCTGACCGTCACCGGCCACATCTCGTCCGGATCGAAGCCACAGGTGACGATGTCGATGCGGGCCGGATCGGCCTGGTACAACTGCAGCATGTCGTCGCGGTCCTGTTCGCATTCGGCGATCACGCAATCGGCCTGCTGCATCAACTGCGCCTCGATCTTGAAGCGGCGATCCGGAAAGCCGTCGCGGCTGCCCTGGTGCCGCCGCCGGACCCGTCCCAGGGCATGGAAGGTGATCACGAAGGGGATGCCCAACAGCGTGCGCAACTGGCGCGCCACCATGCCGGACATGAAAAAATTCGCATGGACGAGGTCGTAATGCAGTTGCCGCTTCCGGATCGTCTGCTGCATGAAGCGGGCAAACCCCTCCATCAGCGGCAGCAGCTGTTCCTTGGAAATGTGATGTGCGGGGCCGACCGGTACGTGGATCACGCGGATCCCTGGCAGCCACTCGGCGATGACGGGCTGATCCGGATGGTCGCGCCGGGTATAGACATCGACCCGGTAACCGCTTGCGGCAAGCTGGCGGGCCAGGTGCGCCACATACACATTCTGCCCGCCGCTATCCGTACTGCCGATCGCGGCAAGCGGGGAAGCGTGTTCACTGATGAGCGCTATGTGTCGCATGGAAACCGCAATCGTTGACGATGCAGTCTTGTTAGCAAGCGGTGTACCTGCGCGGGGACGTTCGCTGCACGCCTTCCGGAGCGCGGCGGCAGCGGCTGCCGCCAAGGCAAGCCGGCCCGTGCGCCGGTACTGCAGGTGGGGTGACCAGCGCCTGGTTGCCGTGGCAGCAGGCGCTGGTGGATCCGTCAGAAATTGCAGAGTTGTGTAAGCGTTACCGGTTGTAACGACAACGCGGTGTCGTGCTGACATGCATGCGCCGCCGGCACGGCGGCGTGTCCAGGCACCGATTTCGCATGGCGGCCAGCGGTGTCAATGCAACGATGGCTGCGACGGCGCTGGCGTCGGCGGTTGTGTCGATGGTTGTGTCGATGGTTGTGTCGATGAAATCGCCGACGCTTGCATCTGATCCTCGGCCCCGTCGCTGCTTTCCTGCTGCGCTGCCGACGCGATGCCTGGCATGGCTTGCTGCGCCTGCTGGATTTCGAGCCGGCGGCCACGGTCCTGGACGCTGGTCAGCGGCAGGGTCACCTGGAGCACGCCGTGTTCCATGGTGGCTTGTGCACGATCGGCATCGACCCCCGATGGCAAGGCAATCATCCGGTAGAAGCGGCCGAAGCGCCGGGTCGAGCGGCGGCTTGCCTGCTCGCCGCTGCTACTGCTTTCCTGGCGCTGGCCCTCGATGAACAGTTTGTCGTCGCGGATTTCGATGCTGACGTCTTCCTTGCTCATGCCGGGCAAATCGGCAGCGATCAGGAGCTGGTCGCCGCTCTGCAGAATTTCCACGCTCGGTGTCCATGGCGAGAGGGCCAGCGCCGGCGCGAAGCCGGCGGGACGGCCGGTGTAACGCTCGACCATCCGGTCCATTTCCTCGCTCATGCGGCGCATCATCGTCAGCGGTTCTTCCCACATGCTGATCATCTGCGGCAGCCAGTTGGCAGGGTTGCCGGTCATGGCGCGCCGGGCGGTCGCGGCAGTCGATTGCGGCCTGGCGCCCGTCGTGGGCGGGGTTGCCTGGGAGGTCGACTGAGGCGTTGCCTGGGACGTGGCCGAAGTACTGTCAACTGCGCCGGCGGAGGAGTGGCCACTGGTATCGGCGCCGTTGCCGCCGACGACCCGGGCGTCCTGGATTTCGCCACGCCACGCGCCGCTCTCGCCACCCTGCGCCTCGATCATCGCCTTGAAGCGCTGCAGGTCAGCGCGCGCCCGGGTACTGGCCTGCGCATGGTCGGGCGGCGTGCCACCGCCGTCGCGCGGACTGTCGGTGCTCATCTCCAGGACGATCCGGGTACGGCCTTCGTCCAGGGGCGTGAACCGGGCCGTGCCGGAATTGAAGGCGCCGCTGACGGTGTGCCAGGCGATCACCTGGTCGGGCACCTGCTGCACCAGCTCGGAATCCCATTCCACGGTCTTGCCCTCGATCTCGGCGACCCAGTGCAGGTGGGCGTCGTCGACCTGCCGCACTTCCTTGATGCCTTCCATGAAACGCGGAAATTGCTCGAACTGGGTCCACTGGTTGTAAGCGGTATGAAGCGGTACTTCGACATCGATCGTCTCTTCGATTTTGGTCATGATTGCATTCCTTTAAGTAAATTGAATGCCGCCCCGCCCGCTGTCTGGCCGGGCCGATGGCGGCTCGCTGTCAAAATTTGAAACGGAAAATCTGTTTTGATTGCAGATGATGTTGAACCGCAGCCGATTCTTCGAGTCAAGTATCGGTGGCGTACCAAGCGCGGCCGGTGTCGCCGGCCGGGTCATCCCGGTTTCGATCGCCTCGGCGCCCTGCAAGTTGTGCAGAAATTGCCAATCAAGTGCGTGCACCTTGCGCGATCTCTAGTGTGAGTTGCGTATGCCCGCCTTTCCCGTTCTTCGAATGCACTGTCATCGCCGCATGTCTGCTTCTTCCACCGATCGATCGCCACCTGCCATACCGACTGGCGCAGCGCCTGCTGCCTCGGCTATTGCTTCGCCTGCCTGTTCACCTGCGCCTTTAGCTGACCCTTCACCTGCGTCTTCAGACGCTGGTTCCTCCACCGCATTGAACGGCGCGGCAGCCATGCCGCCGGGGCTGGCCGGCGCGCCGCACGGACTGCGGCACGACCTGCTCCACATCCTGCTGCGCCATCGGGCGCGGCTGGCGGGCGCGATCCTGTTTCTGGTTCTGGCAAAAATGGCCAGCGTTGCCGTGCCGCTGCTGCTCAAGCGGATCGTCGATACGCTGTCGCGGCCGGAAACCGTGCAGTTGCTACCGTGGGCACTGCTGGCCGGATATGCACTGCTGCGCTTCCTGAGCACCTTGCTCACCGAGATGCGCGACCTGCTGTTTTCACGGGTGACGCAACGCGCCATCGCCGACTACGCGCTGGGTGTATTCAATCATCTGCATCGGCTGGGGGCGCGCTTTCATGCGCAGCGGCGGATCGGTGCGCTGTTGCCGGAAATCGAACGGGGCACCACCGGTATTGCGTTTCTGCTGGGCGTGGGCTTGTTCACCGTGTTGCCGACGTTAATCGAGATCGCCCTGGTGCTGAGCATCATCGTCAGCCGCTATCGCTGGTGGTACGGCGTGATCATCGCCTGCACATTCGTGCTGTATGCCGGCTTCACGGTCATTTTCACGGCGCGCCGCTCACTGTTCCAGCGCCGCGTCAACCGGCTCGATACCTACGCCAAGAGCCGGCTCGCCGACAGTCTGCTCAATGCCGACGCCATCAAGCAATTCACTGGTGAAGCCCACGAGGGCCGGCGCTTCGCCGCCATCATGCAACGCTGGGGCAGCGCCGCCGGGATAAACCAGCGGGCGCTGTTTGCGCTGCACGTCGGGCAAAGCGGCGTGATTGCCTTCGGCGTCACCTCCGTGATGCTGGCTGCCGGCCAGGACGTGGTGATGCAGCGCATGACGGTCGGCGACCTGGTCCTGATCAACGCATTCATGCTTCAGCTGTGTTTGCCGCTCAATACCCTCGGCTTCGTCTACCGCGAAGCCCGGGATGCGCTCCATCACGCCGACAAGCTGTTTCATCTGTTGAATCTGCAGCCGGAAATCGCCACCCCGCCACACACCGCGCCGCTGCACGTCGGTGCCGCCGAAGTCGTTTTCGAGAGCGTCGGCTTCCGTTACCAGGCTGGGCGGCAGATTCTCTGCGATGTCGGTTTCACGATCGGACGCGGACAGACCCTGGCCGTGGTCGGCGGCAGTGGTTCCGGTAAATCGACCATCGCCCGACTGCTGTTGCGGTTCTATGACGTCGATGCCGGGCGCATCCTGATCGATGGGCAGGATGTGCGCGCCGTCGATCTGCACAGCCTGCGCGGGGCGATCGGCGTGGTGCCGCAGGATGCAGCGCTGTTCAACAACAGCATCGCCGCCAATATCGGCTATGGCCGCACCGGCGCCAGCCGGTCCGAGATCGTGGCCGCCGCGCGTGCTGCCCATCTGCACGACTTCATTGAGTCGCTGCCGCAGCAATACGACACGCCGGTCGGCGAACGCGGCGTGATGCTGTCGGGCGGTGAAAAGCAGCGCATTGCAATCGCCCGCGCGATCCTCAAGGATCCGCCGATCCTGATCTTCGACGAAGCCACCTCCGCTCTCGATGCCCGCTCCGAGCGCGCCATCCAGAGCGCGCTCGACCGGCTGGCGCAGGGCCGCACCACGCTCGTCATCGCGCACCGGCTCTCGACCATCGTCGGCGCCGATGCGATCCTGGTGCTCGACGGCGGTTGCGTGGCCGAACTCGGCACCCACGCAAACCTGCTGCGAAGCGGCGGCCGGTATGCGCAATTGTGGCGCCTGCAGCAACGCATGGAAGCTCTTGAGAAGGATGCCGGCGAGGTGTGCTGATGCTGGCACGGTAATGGAATGATTCGCCGGTCGCCTGGAACGGTGCTTGCATGGTCGATCCTGCTCATTCGAGTAGATAACCCTGCGGAGCGTCGATGCCGGACTTGAAGACCTTGGGCGATGTCCATGCCGATCGCGCCGCCGATTGCTGTTGCCATGACGCTGCATTGCGCGCTGCTACCGCAACCCGGGCCGAGACGCCCGCATGCGCCGGAAGCGGTGCGGTGGAGCATCAGCTGGTGCGGGTATCGGTGGTGGTGCCGACTTGCGGCCGGCCGCACTTGTTGCAACGCTGCCTGGCCAGCCTGGTGGTGCAGCAGTTCGATCCGCAACAGATGGAAATCATCGTGGTCGACGATGCGGTGCAGGGCGGCCCCGGCGAACACGTCTACAACGGCGCACACCCCGACCACATTGCCAATCCAACCCGCTCGGTGGTGGCCGAATGCAGCGCCGGCGTACTCGCGCATGGCCTGCAGGTCCGTTACCTGCCGCCTCTCGGGCCGGATGCCGCGCACGGACCGGCGGCGGCACGCAATCGCGGCTGGCGCAGCGCGCGTGGCAGCGTGATCGCTTTTACCGACGACGATACCCAGGCCCGCGCCGACTGGCTGGCATGCGGCATGGCGGTGTTTTGCGGCATGGCGCCAGGCGCGCCGGCGCCATCACAGGTCGATGCCGTGTGGGGTCGCATCACGATGCCGCTGCATGGACCGGCCAGCGATTACGAACTCGACGCAAAGGGCCTGGAACGGGCGGAATTCGTCACGGCGAACTGCTTTTGCCGGCGCTCCCTGCTGGAACAGATCGACGGCTTCGACGAACGCTTCCGGATGGCCTGGCGCGAAGACGCCGACCTGTATTTTCGCTTGCTGGAGCAAGGCAGGCGCATCGTGCACGTGCCGGCCGCGGTGGTGGTCCATCCGATCCGGCCGGCTGCCTGGGGCGTGAGCCTGCAGCAACAGCGCAAGATACTGTTCGATGCGTTGTTGTTCAAGAAGCATCCGGCCCGTTACCGGGAAAAGATCCGTGCTTCGCCACACTGGGATTACTACGCCATCGTCGCTGCCTTGCTCACCGCAGTGCTGTGCGGGGCGTCCGGCCACACCGTGGCGGCGGCATTGGCGTCGCTAGTCTGGCTGAGCCTGACGCTGAAATTCATCGTGCGGCGCTTGCGACCGGCCATCAAGACGCCGTCGCATGTTCTGGAAATGATCGTCACCTCGGTGCTGATTCCGCCGCTGGCGGTGTTCTGGCGCCTGGTCGGCGTGCTGCGTTTCCGGGTTGCTTTCCTGTGATGCGGTCGAAGCGGCGCCTGCGGATCCTCACGTGGCATACGCACGGTAATTACCTCTATTACCTAAGCCAGTTGCCGCACGATCTGTACGTGCTGTCCAAGCCCGACCGTCCACCCGGATATGGCGGACGCTGCGGCGAGCTGCCATGGGGCGACAACGTGATCGACCTGCCGGTAGCCGAAGCGGCGCAGTGCGAGCTCGACTGCATCCTGTTCCAGGACGATGGACAGTATCTCGAGGATCAGTTTGCCTGGCTGTCGCCGGCGCAGCGTCGACTGCCGCGCATCTACCTCGAACACGATCCGCCGCAATCGCATCCGACCGACATGCCGCATCCGGTCGACGATCCGGAAATGCTGCTGGTGCACGTGACCCATTTCAACGCGTTGATGTGGAACAGCGGCCGCACGCCGACGGCAGTAGTCGAGCACGGCGTACTCGTGTCGCCAGAGGTCCGCTATGGCGGCGAGCTTGAACATGGCCTGGTGATCGTCAATCACCTCGCGCGGCGGGGACGGCGTCTGGGTCTGGATGTCTTCCAGCAGGTGCGCGAGCGGGTGCCGCTTGACCTGATCGGCATGGGCGCCGAGGAGGCCGGCGGCATCGGCGAAGTCCGGCACGCGCAACTGGCTGACTTCAGCAGCCGCTACCGGTTTCTGTTCAACCCGATCCGCTACACCAGCCTCGGCCTGGCGGTGATCGAAGTGATGACAATCGGCATGCCGGTGGTGGGGCTGGCGACCACGGAAATGGCAACCGTGATCGATAATGGCGTCAACGGTTATGTCGACACCGATATCGAGCGCCTGATCGCGCACATGCAGCGCCTGCTGCGCGATGCGCCACTGGCGCGCCGGCTGGGCGCGTGCGCCCAGGAAACCGCACTGCAGCGCTTCGGCATCGAACGCTTCTGCACCGACTGGGATCGACTGCTCGACCGCGCCTGCGGCGCTGCCGGCACCAACTCAAACGCCAACTCAAACGCCAACTCAAACGCCACCTCTCACTCAAACTTTTAACCTCAACTCCAGCGAACACCACCACCGAAAAGGAAATGCATGCACCTTGCCATCGCCAGCGCCGAGCTTCTGGTCATTTCGCCCCATCTCGACGATGCGGTCTTCGGCTGCGGAGAAGTCATCGCCGGCCATCCGGGTACGCTGGTGGTGACGCTGTTTGCCGGCACACCGGACGATGGCGATATGCGCACGGCGTGGGACCGGGCCGCCGGCTTTACGTCTGCGCGCCAGGCGATGCTGGCGCGCCGGCGCGAGGACCGATCGGCCCTGGCATGCCTGGAGGCGCGCCCGTTGTGGCTCGATTTCATCGGTTCCCAGTACCAGCGCGGTACCGACATCAAGCAACTGTCGACCCGGCTCATGCATGTGGTGCGCAGCGCCGATCCCGCCCGCATCCTGCTGCCGGCCGGCCTGGTGCACGACGATCATGCAACCGCGCATGCCGCCGCGGTGCAGGCCATGCAGTCCCTGCAAAAATCGGCAATGTTTGCCGATCGCGATTGGCTCATGTACGAAGAGCCTGCCTACCGGCGCTTCCCAGGCGTGCTGCAGGAACGCCTGTCGCGCCTGTCGTCGTCCGGTGTCGCGGCCACGCCGGCGCGACTCCATCGGGCACCCGCCGGGCGTGCCGGTGATGCGCCCAACGGCACCGATGGCGTGCGCAAGCACGTTGCGTTGCAATGTTACGAAAGCCAGTTGCGCGCCCTGCGCAATGCAGCGCGGCCTGGTCTGCACGACCTGTATGCACCCGAGGCGTTCTGGCGCCTGAGCGCGTTGCCGGATCACGCCTGAACGCGACCGGCATCGGCACCGGACCTGCCACCGGATACGCAGGCCTTTTTACTGGATTCGGTAGGAATTACGAATGCACCGGATCGACGCGATACCGGCGCCGCTGCCCGGGATCGTGGTTCGAAACCTGCGCGTGGGCCGGGTACGTGTCTTGCTAAATTTTCCAGACTTCAGCCAGG
>JAYUWF010000363.1:0-10276 GCA_043753685.1 Herminiimonas sp. | reverse complement strand
TGCGCCGGCGCGCCGCAGAAAGCCATGTATCTGTCGGCGGATCACTGGAAGCGCGAAGGGGTGCTTGACAGGATCGATATCGAATTCTGCAATGCCGGGGCGGTGCTCTTCGGCGTGCCTGCTTACGTTCCTGCGCTCATGGAATACATCACCGCCTATGGTGTACATCTCCATTTCGGCAACACCCTCACCAGCGTCGACGGACCCGCCAGAACCGCCACCTTCAGCCGTGCCAACGCCGATGGCAGCAAGGAGATCGTCACCCGCGAATTTGATCTGCTGCACGTGGTGCCGCCGCAGGTGGCGCCCGATTTCATCCGTGTCAGCCCGCTGGCAGATGCCGCCGGCTGGATCGACATCGATCCGGCGACGCTTCGGCACAAGGCCTTCGCCAACATCCACGCGCTCGGCGACGCCGGCAACTCAAGCAATGCCAAGACTGCTGCCGCAGCGCGCAAGCAAGCACCGGTGGTCGCCCACAACGTGCTGGCTGCCATGGGAAAGTGCAAAGGCACCGCCAGCTACGATGGTTATGGCTCCTGTCCGCTGACGGTCGAGCGCGGCAAGATCGTTCTGGCGGAATTCGGTTATGGCGGCAAGCTGGCGCCGAGTTTTCCGTCCTGGCTGATCGACGGCACGCGGCCATCCCGACTGGCCTGGTTGCTCAAGGAACGTATCCTGCCGCCGCTGTACTGGCGTGGCATGCTCAAGGGTCGCGAGTGGATGGCAAAGCCGGAACTGGCGGACCTGTGATGTCGCATGCAACGCACAGTCGTCAATGACCACGATCCTGTTGCTGGGCCTGACGGTCGGCATCATCCTGGCACTGACCGGGGCCGGTGGCGGAATCCTGGCGGTGCCATTGCTGGTGTTCGGCGCCGGCCTGAGCATGGCCGAGGCCGGTCCGATCGGATTGCTGGCGGTGGGCCTGGCGGCGAGCCTCGGTGCAATCATGGGCCTGCGCAGCGGCATCGTGCGCTACAAGGCCGCCATGCTGGTCGCGAGTGCGGGCGTGCTCTGCTCGCCACTGGGTTTATGGCTGGCGCAGCGCACGCCGAACCGGCCGCTGACCATCGTGTTCGCGCTCGTGCTGCTGTATGTGGCGTTTCGCGTATTCCAGAAGTCGATGCCGCCGGCCACGCAGGCCAGGGCAAACCATCCGACCCCTGAACCGCCCTGCCGTCTCGATTCCGAACGCGGCAAACTGCACTGGACCGCGCCCTGTGCGCGGGCGCTGGCCTATTCGGGAGCAGTGGCCGGCGCCTTGTCGGGACTGCTCGGCGTTGGCGGCGGTTTCGTCATGGTGCCCGCACTGCAGCGTTACACGGACCTGACGACGCAATCGGTCGTGGCAACGTCGCTGGCGGTCATTGCGCTGGTGTCGGCAGCCGGGGTGCTGGCCAGCACTGCTGCAGGCCATCTGCAGTGGGCGGTAGCCTTGCCCTTTTCGGGCGGCGCACTGGCGGGCATGCTGGGCGGTCGCCTGCTCGCGCCGAAGCTGGCGGGACCGCAGCTGCAAAAAGGATTCGCAGTCGTCTCGGCGCTCGTGGCGGTAGCGCTGCTGGTCAAGGCCGTGGGGTAACAGCGAGACTGGCCACCTGCAATTGAAAACCATGAGGGGCGTCCTGGATACGACCGGTTGCTAAAAAACGATGCTTCGATTATTCTCGAATAATGAAAACCAAAGACGCTCTTGCTGCATTGACCGCCCTGTCCCAACAATCACGCCTGGCGGTGTTCCGGTTGCTGGTGCAAGCCGGACCGGAAGGAATGGCTGCGACAAAAATTGCCGACGCCTTGACGATCGGCCCGACCTCGCTCTCGTTTCATTTGAAGGAGCTAACGCATGCGCAGATGATCACGCCGGCAAAACATGGCCGCTCGATCATCTATTCGGCAAATTTCGACACGATGAACGGCTTGCTTGGCTTCTTGACCGAAAACTGCTGCGGCGGCAATCCTTGTTCTGCCAATTGCGCCGTCGATTGCCCGACCGAATCCCTCGCATCCCCTGAAACGCAATCCGCTACCTTGGCGTCCTCATGACCGACAAGACCTACAACATCCTTTTCCTCTGCACCGGCAACTCCGCCCGCAGCATCATGGCCGAGGCCCTTGTCACCACCATGAGTCGCGGTCGATTCAAGGGCTTCAGCGCCGGCAGCCAGCCAGGTGGAAAGGTCAATCCGTTCGCCATCGAAAAGGTTCGTGAAACCGGCTACCCGGTCGACCACCTGCGCAGCAAGAGCTGGGACGAATTCAGCCTGGCCGATGCGCCGAAAATGGATTTCATCATCACCGTGTGCGACAACGCAGCAGGGGAAACCTGTCCCTTCTGGCCGGGGCAACCTGTCAGCGCGCACTGGTCGTTCGAGGACCCGGCAGCCGTCAACGGGACCGACGAACAAAAGCGCGCCGCCTTCAACAAGATCTTCACGCAGATCGTCGCCCGCATGAACACGTTCCTGGCCTTGCCGATCGAGCAGCTGGAAACACAGGCGATCCGGCATGAGATGAAAAAAATCGGCGACACCCCGGTCATTGACGCCTGAGTGCATCCATGACCACTTCACACACCACCGCAGTGGCCGGCGGCGCTGCGCCGGCAATCGGTTTTTTCGAACGCTACCTGACGCTCTGGGTTGCGCTCTGCATCGTGATCGGCATCGTGCTAGGCCGGGTCTTGCCCGGCGTTTTCCAGATGATCGGCAAGCTCGAAGTCGCAAAGGTCAACATCACGGTCGGCATTCTCATCTGGGTCATGATCATCCCGATGCTGATCAAGATCGACTTCGGCGCCCTGTCCCAGGTGAAGAGCCAGTGGCGCGGCATCGGCGTGACGCTGGTCGTCAACTGGCTGGTCAAGCCGTTTTCGATGGCGCTCCTGGGCTGGATTTTCATCCGCCACGTGTTTGCACCCTGGCTGCCGGCCGAGCAGCTCGACAGCTATGTCGCCGGCCTGATTTTGCTGGCGGCAGCGCCCTGCACCGCCATGGTGTTCGTCTGGAGCCAGCTATGCCGTGGCGATCCGTACTTCACGCTGTCGCAAGTGGCGCTGAACGACTCGATCATGATCGTGGCATTCGCACCGCTGGTCGCGTTGCTGCTCGGCCTGTCGGCCATCACCGTCCCCTGGGACACGTTGATCACGTCAGTAGCCCTCTACATCGTCGTCCCGGTCGTCCTGGCCCAGATCATTCGCCGCACCTTGCTGGCACAAGGACTTGGCCGCCTGGACCGGGCCGTGGCGGCACTCGGGCCGTTCTCGATTTCCGCCCTGCTGCTCACG
Source organism: Herminiimonas sp. (assembly GCA_043753685.1). Classification (GTDB taxonomy): domain Bacteria; phylum Pseudomonadota; class Gammaproteobacteria; order Burkholderiales; family Burkholderiaceae_D; genus JANXSS01. Next base: position 6,987 of record JAYUWF010000363.1, on the reverse strand, counting down.
CTGGTCCTGCTGTTCGCGTTCCAGGGCGAGGCAATCACGCAGCAACCGCTGGTCATCGCGATCCTCGCCGTCCCGATCCTGATTCAAGTGGTCTTCAACTCCGGACTGGCCTACTTGTTGAACCGTAAACTGGGCGTTGCCCATTGCGTCGCAGGTCCGTCCGCCCTGATCGGCGCCTCGAATTTCTTCGAGCTGGCAGTCGCCACCGCCATCAGCCTGTTTGGCTTTCATTCAGGCGCGGCGCTGGCAACGGTCGTGGGCGTGCTGATCGAAGTGCCGATCATGCTGGTGGTTGTCGGGGTCGTCAATCGCTCCCGGACCTGGTACGAAGCAAACGCCTGAACGAGGAATCACATGGAAAATTTGCCGAACATCAGTGCACAGCACCTGGATACACCTACCCTGCAAAAGCTCGATGCAGTGCCTGCCTCGACGCATCCGCCACGCATCCTGCTGCTGTACGGATCGCTGCGCGAGACCTCCTACAGTCGCTTGCTGACACTGGAAGCCGAGCGGCTGCTGCAGTACTTCGGCGCCGAGACACGGGTCTTCGATCCGCATGGATTGCCGATGGTCGACAGCGTCACCCCCGACCATCCGAAGGTCCAGGAATTGCGTCAACTCTCGCAATGGTCGGAAGGCCAGGTCTGGTGCAGCCCGGAGCGGCATGGCGCCATGACCGGCATTTTCAAATCGCAGATTGACTGGCTGCCGCTGGAAATCGGTAGCGTGCGACCGACCCAGGGCCGGACCCTGGCGGTCATGCAGGTCTCCGGCGGTTCGCAGTCGTTCAATGCGGTGAACCAGCTGCGCGTTCTTGGCCGCTGGATGCGCATGGTGACGATCCCGAACCAGTCGTCGGTTGCCCAGGCCTACAAGGAATTCGACGAGCATGGCCGGATGAAGCCATCGGCCTATTACGAGCGGCTGGTCGACGTGATGGAAGAACTGGTCAAGTTCACGTTGCTGGTGCGCGACCGGTCGGACTATCTGACGAGCCGTTACAGCGAACGCAAGGATGCGGCGCCGGCGATCATGACCGCGCTGGCGGCCGCCGCGATGCAGCATGAATCAGCCAAGGATCAGTCGGGTATCGAAATCACTTCGGCACCTGCAACAAATGCTCGGTAGTCGAGCTGCGCTACAGAACAGGCGGTATGGGCGCTATGCATCGATCGATTGAACCAATGCAACCATGGCTGGTCCTAGTGCCTGATTACCGGCAGCATGATCGACTTTGCGACAGAGGCGGAACCTGTTGTAGCAAGCGCAAAATTACTTTTACTTTAGAAGTGCTCGCGGTGACGAAGTCGCGTGTGTTATCGACACTCACATCGGCGTTGTATGTGCGACGCACCTGAATCCTTGCTCTAACCAGGGCCTGCTCGTCGTGTGAACGATTCGTCAACTGCTGCGTGAGCTACTCAAGCGGACTATCCGCTTCGGCTGCACACGTGACACGCCTCAATAACTTTAGCATTTCGCTACTGCGGTTTTGTATGATGCATTCGGTTCTGTCAGATGATTTCTACGCTCGCCTGGCCGGTAGTGAAATGGCCGATCGCATGCGGTTTCATGATTGGAGCGCCTCCCCGCTAGGCCCTCCTGCCAATTGGCCCGAAAGCCTGCGGCTCGTTCTCGAGCTTTGCCTCGCATCACATTTTCCGATGGCGATCTGGTGGGGCGCCGATCTGATCCAGTTTTACAATGATCGGTTCCTGCGTGATGCCAAAGGCTGGCGCGTGATGGTCAGCGTGGCTGCTGCACCGGTGCCGACCGTCTCGCGCAAGGATCTCGGTGCGATTGGCGTGGACGTCAATGCCGACCACCTGGCCGTGTCCAAAGTGGACCGCTTCGGTAACTGGATCGGCTCGCGTCGCTTTGAGCTACCGACCTATGGCAAGTCGACCGACCAGGCGAAGGCCCTGATCGGCGACGTCGCGGTGGCGATCGTGGCGCTGGCCAGGGCCGCCAGCAAGCCGATCATTCTGGAAAAGCTCGACTTTTAGAAAAAGAAAGCAGCCTTGCGTCGGGACGATCCGAAATACGCCCGCATGATCAGCGCCTTCGCTTGCAACAAGGTGGCGTCCAGCATCCGGGCGGCGGCCTTTCGCGCCGGCGTGGAAGTCATCGAAGTCAATCCGGCTTTCAGTTCGACCATCGGTGCCCTCAACCATGCGCACCGGTTGGGTATTTCGATTCACCAGGGCGCGGCGCTTGTGATTGCCCGCCGTGGACTGGGCTTCTCTGAACGACCGACCGTGCAGGGGGTGACGACACCTACCCGCAATGGCGACCATGTCACCTTCCTGCTCCCCGTGAGGAACCGCAAGAAGCATGTGTGGTACGCGCGACAGGCGCAATAGAAGGCACATCCGGACGGCGCTTGAGCGCCGAAATTCGCCCGCGCGCCGGATGCCGAGGCGCCGGCCCTGCCTGCAGACGGCAACTTCCAGTCACCTGACGAACCGACCAAGTTCGTTGCGCAAAAATAACTTTTCCGCTCGTATAAGTGAGCTAACCGTCTGCTTTCGCCTGAAAACGATGCCACAGTAAGGGATTGAGCGGTTTCACGATCCCTTTCAGACGTTTCGGCATGCACTTTCCAACCTCATCTTGTAGCGCCACTTTCGCCATTCTGCTCGGGCAGTTCGCTCCGCCTCCTCTCGATTTTGTACGTTCGTCACGCCTGGGTGCCGAGCGCTCGGTCCTTGTCGACCTTGTTTCACGCTTTACTGAATTCACCATGCGTCTTGCCCTTTTTATTAACAACCATAAAACATCGATCTCGCAGGACCGGGAAGATTCTGCGCGCACCGTCGCACCGCGGTGCATGCCAATGGCCAATACCATCGTGGCCGATCTGCAAGCACCTCAGACCGACCACGACCAGGGTGAAGATCCAAAAGAGAGGCGCCTGCCAAATTGGGTGAAACCTGCACGCAGATCCAGGCATCGGAAAGGCCTGCGGCCTAGACGCCCAGGAAAGACCGTTAATACCATTCCCCTTCTGTGCAAGTGGAAACGTAAAGTGCCTTGTTTAGGCATGATCTGGCCAGCATCGCAAACCATTGCCCCGGCTGCGGCCATCCAGGAGTTCCGTCATCGATAATATTTCCTACCCTGCCGCTACGGATCAGGCCACCGTGGAGGTCAGCGACCTGACCGAACTGGGTAAGGGCGTGTTTGAAGGCAGTCCGGACTGCATCAAGCTGCTCGACGCCGAAGGCCACATCCTGGCGATGAATCGCAATGGCCAATGCGCCATGGAAATCGACGACTTCGGCACCGTGCGCGGCGCCAAGTGGACGAGTCTGTGGACGGAAGAGAATCGCCACGCCATCGAGGCTGCGATTGCGGCGGCAAGAAGCGGACGCAACTACAGTCTGAACCTGGCCTGTCCGACCGCCAAGGGTTCGCCGCGCTGGTGGGATGTGACTGTCTCCCCGATCGTCGGCGCCGCTGGTGAAGTCACGCGCATCCTGTCGGTCTCGCGCGATATTACCGAAGCGCGTTTCGCAACAGAAAAGGTTCGGGTAAGCGAAGAACGATTCCGCTCGCTGGTCACAGCCACGGCGGCCATCGTCTGGGGCATGCCAGGATCCGGCCAGTTCGACGAAGAGCAGCCTGGCTGGTCCTCGTTCACCGGGCAACTGTTCGACAAGATGAAAGGCCTTGGCTGGCTCGATGCGATCCATCCGGACGATCGGCAAAAGACGGCCAACCTGTGGGATCAGGCCATCACCACAGGTGGGGTCTTCGAAGCCGAGCATCGATTGCGGCGCGCCGACGGTCAATTCCGGCACATGAGCATGCGCGCCGTTCCGATCAAGGGATCGGACGACGCGGTCATCGAATGGATCGGCGCACATACCGACATCCATGACCGCATCTCGGCCGAGGCCATCCAACGCGACAACGAAGAGCGGGTCCGCCTTGCCACCGAATCGGCCGAACTCGGCTTGTGGGTATGGCTTCCTGGCACAGACGAAGTGATTTGGGAAAATCACCGGCCTTTTGAAATCTTCGGTGTGCCCCTGGACTCGCCGCCGATCACGGCACGCCAGTTTCTCAGGGAATTCGTGCATCCGGATCATGTCGTCGAATTCGGACATGCGGTCAAGAAAACAATCGAGACCGGCGCCCGCATGCACTTCCAAGGACGGATCCGGCGCACCAACGGCGAAGTACGCTGGGTGGAATTTTTCGGCAACATGCAACCGCAGACAGATGGCGATCCGATGCGCATCCTCGGAACCGTGTCTGATATCACGAGCAGCAAGCAGCGCGAAGAAGAGTTGCGGCGCCTCGCCGCCAACCTGTCCGAAGCCGACCGGCGCAAGACCGAGTTTCTGGCGGTCCTGGCCCATGAGTTACGCAACCCCCTGGCACCGATTCAGCACGGACTGCAACTGATTCGCACCCAGGCCGGCAATTCCGAAACCTTGGACAAGGTACGCAACATGCTGGACCGGCAGGTGAACCAGATGGTCCGTCTGGTCAACGACTTGCTCGATGTTGCACGCATCACCAGCGGCAAGGTCGAACTGCGCAAGCGCCGCGCCGAAATCGGCGAGCTGGTGCGGGTCGCAGTCGAAACCAGCATGCCACTGATCGAGGCTTCGGGGCACCGGTTCTCGATCAACGTCCCCAATGAATCGATGCTGGTCTATGTCGATCCGGAACGAATCTCTCAAGTCATCAGCAACCTGCTCAACAATGCGGCGAAATATACGCCGCCGGGAGGCCTGATCGCGCTCGATGTCAGCCATGACATCAGTAACGTCACCGTTTCTGTCACCGACAATGGCGTCGGGATCGCGCCGCACTCGATCGGGACCGTCTTCGACCTGTTCCGCCAAGTCGGGCAGGATATCGAGCGCTCGCAAGGAGGCTTGGGCATTGGCCTGTCGCTGGTCCGCCAATTGGTCGAACTGCACGGCGGCACGACGTCTGCGGAAAGCCCGGGTGAAGGCGGCGGTAGTACTTTCAGGTTCGGGCTGGCGATGATCGCTGCGCCGGCCGCACCACTGCCACAGCCCGAGGCTGCGTTGGACGCCATTGAGCCGAAGAAGATGCGGATTCTGATTGCCGACGACAACATCGACGCGGCCGAAATTCTCTCGTTGCTGTTGCAGGTCTCCGGACACGACACCGAAATTGCCCACAATGGTCATGCCGCCATCAACATGGTGCGGACACACCGTCCCGACATCGCGTTCCTCGACATCGGTATGCCCGGCATGAATGGCTACGAAGTCGCCAAGGCGATTCGCGCCATGGCCGATCTGGCCGATGTCATGCTGGTGGCACTTACCGGATGGGGTAGCGAGCAAGACCGGAAATTGTCCAAACAAGCTGGCTTCGATCGGCACTTCATCAAACCGGTCGATATGAAAACGATCGAAATGCTGTTGGCCGAAGTGTCAGCGGCGAGTCGGGCTCGTTGATCTGCGAACGGCATCGCCAGTGCTACCTTTGATTGGCTTCGTCGCATCGGGTGGGCGGGTACTTAGACGGTCGAATCTGCACCATCTGGCGGCACATTCGATTGTCAGGAGGCCATGCGGCGCGCCTGCCGTGATCGACGCGCCAAGGCCAAGGGCACGGCCTTCAGATCCGCCCGACTTTGAGCATTTCGGTAAAGCAGTCGGACGCGACAGCCTTTGAAAAAAGAAAGCCTTGCGCGTAGTCGCATTCCATTATCTTGAGCCGGTCGCGCTGTTCGACCGTCTCAACGCCTTCCGCGATCACTTTAAGACCGAGCTTGTGCGCCATGACGATGATCGTCTCGGCAAAAATACCGCTGTCAGCGGCCTGCATCATGTCTTTGACGAACAACTTGTCGATCTTGAGAAAATCGACTTTGAATGTTTTGAGATACGACAGCGACGAATAGCCGATGCCGAAATCGTCGATCGTGAACTGCACGCCCACCCGCTTGAGCAAGTCGAGCCGGTCTCTGACGATGGGCGAATCGTTGAGCAGTACACCTTCGGTGATTTCGACCGCGATCAGATCGCGCGCTAGTCCCAGCAGATCGTGATCGTTCTCCCAGCTTTCCATTGTGGCCACATTCATGAACTCGACCGGCGATTTATTGACACTGATCTGGAACGGCCGGCCAAGCAGCGCACTAAACCGCCGCGCGTGCTCGACCGCCTGCTCCAGAACCCACGACCCGATTTCCACAATCAGGCCGGTCTGCTCGGCAAGGCCGATGAAGATCTCGGGAAGTACCAGTCTGTCCTGTGGGTGATGCCACCGAACCAACGCTTCGGCCTTGACTATCGCGCCGCTTCGAAGATCGATGATCGGCTGGTAATAGACTTCGAGTTGTTGCAATCCCAATGCCTGGCGCAGCTCGTCGATAATCTTCGTGCGTGCCCAGGCGGATTCGCGCATTTCGGCAGTAAAGAAGCTGAAGCGATTGCGGCCCGCGCGCTTGGCGACGTACATCGCTTGATCCGCATTGCGCAACAGATCATCGGATGAGCGGCCGTCCTGAGGGCACAACGTGATTCCCATGCTGCCGGAAATAAAGTAGTTCGTTTTACCGATAGCAAAAGGTTTTGTTAGCTCGTCGAGAATAGCTTGCGCCAGGATTTCTATATGCAGGATGTCGTGGATCTCCGTGAGGATCACGGTAAATTCGTCACCACCGATTCGTGCAACGGTGTCACTGCCGCGCACACAGGAGCGGATCCTGCGCGCGCACTCCTGCAGCAACTGGTCGCCTACCGCATGCCCGGAGCGGTCATTGACTTCCTTGAATCCGTCGAGGTCGATGAACAGCAGTGCGAGCTTGTTCCCGGAGCGTTCCGCATGCATGATGTTCTGCTCAAGACGGTCGCGAAACAGTACACGGTTCGGCAACTGCGTCAGGCTGTCGAAGTAAGCGTTCCGATAGATTTTTTCCTCGGACGCCTTCAATTCTGAAATATTTCGCGCAGTTCCCGTGATCGAATCGACCTGTCCTGCGTGATT
>JAYUWF010000362.1:0-10294 GCA_043753685.1 Herminiimonas sp. | reverse complement strand
CAGATTACCAACGTGGTCATGATGGGCATGGGTGAGCCGTTGCTCAACTTCGAGCCGACCGTCACTGCCTTGAAGATGATGTTGGACGACAATGCCTATGGCCTGTCGCGACGACGCGTCACGCTGTCGACTTCCGGCGTGGTGCCGGCGATCGATCGCTTGTCCCAGGAGTGTCCGGTGGCGCTGGCCGTGTCGTTGCACGCATCGAACGATGCACTGCGCGATAGCCTGGTCCCGCTGAACAAGAAATACCCGTTGCACGAACTGATGGCCGCCTGCGTGCGCTATCTCGAATTCGCACCGCGCGACTTCGTGACCTTCGAATACTGCATGCTCGACGGCGTCAACGACAGCGACGACCATGCGCGCGAACTGGTGAAGCTGGTGCGCGGTGGCGCCACGCCGGTGCCCTGCAAATTCAACCTGATTCCATTCAACCCGTTTCCGGAATCGGGTTTGTTGCGCTCGAAAAATCCCCGCATCAAGGCGTTCGCAGGCATCCTGATGGAAGCCGGCATCGTCACCACGATCCGCAAGACGCGCGGCGACGACATCGATGCCGCCTGCGGACAGCTGGCAGGCGAAGTCCAGGACCGCACCCGGGTGCAGGAACGCATGCAAAAGCAAGACGAGTACAAGCGCAAGTTCGGCGAGAATTTCGGTCGCATCGTGGAGATTTCATCTTGAGTAAAAACTGGCAGCAAGCACGGCAGCGTCTGGCTGGCGCGACCCAGGTTGTGGCAGCAATGGCAGCCGTATCGTGCATGGCCGTTCTGGCCGGCTGTGCGGCGGGTCGCGGTGCGGGCCCATCGCAGGGCGAATTGCCGACCAGTTCTGATCAGACCGACAATCAGAAGCGGGCGCAGATCCGGCTGCAACTGGCGATGGGCTACTTCGAGCAACGCCAGTTCAACGTGGCGCTCGATGAAATCAAGCTGGCGCTGGCAACCGATCCGAATTTCGTGGATGCCTTCAGCGTACGCGCCCTGATCTACATGGAAATGGGCGAGACACGGCTTGCCGACGAAAATTTTCAGACGGCGATGCGACTGTCCCCGAACAATCCCGATCTGAACAATAATTACGGCTGGTATCTGTGCCAGAACGGCCGCGAAGCGCAGTCGATCGGCTACTTCGACGCCGCCCTGAAAAACCGCGCCTATCAGTCGCCGGTCAAGGCTTTGAACAATGCCGGGGCCTGCAGCCTGAAACTCAAGGACATGGCGGCTGCCGAAGGATATTTGACCCAGGCATTCCAGATTGACCCCGGCAATATCGCGACCAATCAGAATCTGGCGAAGATTTATTACGCCAAGGGCGATTACGTGCGCGCCCGCTTCTACAGCGGCCGCGCGACCAAGAACGAAGCGGTCAGCGCCGAGACCCTGTGGCTGGCGATCCGCATCGAACGCAAGCTGGCCGATCGCGCTGCCGAAACCAGCCTGGCCACGCAGCTGCGCCGGCGGCATCCGAATTCAGCCGAATATGCGGCTTTTCAACGTGGAGCATTCGATGAGTGATCTGCCCGAGAACGAAGTCGCCGGCATGTCCGCAGGTGTGCCCGAGACGGCTTCGGTAGACGCCATGTCGCCGGGCGCGCGTCTGGCGGCGGAACGGCAGGCGCACGGTCTGACGATCGAGCAAGTTGCCAGCCAGCTCAACCTGGCACCGCGCCAGATCGTCGCCCTTGAATCCGATGATTACGCGGCCTTGCCGGGCATGGTCATCGTGCGCGGGTTTTTGCGCGCCTATGCCAAACTGCTCAAGATCGACCCCGCGCCGTTGCTGGCGGTCTTAATCGACAAGAATTCGCCGGCCAGCGCCGTGCCGATGCGGCATGCCTTGTCGGCTTCGTTCTCCGAAAGCCGGTTGCCGTCGCTGACCAGTACCGGTGTGCGCGGCAAGGGCGTGCCGATCGCCGTAGGCGTCGCGGTGGTGGTGGCAGCTTGCCTGGCGTCGTATGCGCTGGGCTGGTGGCCGGAATCGTTGGCGCGCAGGGTCGGCCAGCTCCGCTCCGGATCATTGACGGGCGCCAACGACGCTGCTGCGGCAGCACCGGCTGTACCAGCGGCAGATACCGGCACGCCGGCGCCCGCCCTGGGTGGTCCGGTACAGGCGCAACCCGGTTCGCCGGAGAGCGTCGCAGGCGATGCACCGCTGCCGCTGCAAAGCTCGGGGTTACCGGCAGCCGCGCCGCCGGCTGCGGCGCCTGTCATCGTTGCGCCGCAGCCAGCCGTGCCGACGGCAGCGCCGGCGCAGGTGGCGCCATTGCCGGCCAAGGGCGCCGCGCCGGCTGCCGCTGCCGACACTGCCGGCGCCGTCAATCCGCTGGTGTTGAACGTGCGCGACGATTCCTGGGTTGAAATCAAGCGTGCCGACAATACCGCAGTCATGGGCAAGATCATCAAGGGTGGATCGGTTGAGACTTTCGACGTCAGCGAACCGGTGACGGTCGTCATCGGCAACATCGCCGGTGTGGAAGCCAGTCTGCGCGGTGCGCCGCTCGATCTGTCGAGTGCTGCCAGCGGCAACGTGGCACGGTTACGGTTGAAGTGATGAGTATGTCAGACGACGCGATCAACGAATTTGGCGGCGGCTCCGGTCCGTCGGTCCGCCGTGTCAGTCGGGCAACGCTGGTGCGCCATGGCGGCCGTGTCGTCACCGTTGGTGGCAGCGCGCCGATCGTGGTGCAGTCGATGACCAATACCGACACGGCCGACGCGATCGGCACGGCGATCCAGGTCAAGGAGCTCGCGCGCGCCGGCTCGGAGATCGTGCGCATCACCGTCAACAATCCGGAAGCGGCCGCAGCCGTGCCGGCGATTCGCGAACAGCTCGATCGCATGGGCGTGGACGTGCCGCTGGTCGGCGATTTCCATTACAACGGCCACAAGCTGCTGACCGATTTCCCTGCTTGCGCCGAGGCGCTGTCGAAATACCGTATCAATCCCGGCAATGTCGGGCAGGGCGCCAAACGCGATACGCAGTTCGCGCAAATGATCGAACTGGCCTGCAAGTACGACAAGCCGGTGCGCATCGGCGTGAACTGGGGCAGTCTCGACCAGTCACTGCTGGCGCGCCTGATGGATGCGAATGCCGCTCGCAGCACGCCATGGAGCGCGCAGGCCGTGATGTACGAAGCCTTGATAACCTCGGCCATCGAAAACGCGGTGCGGGCCGAAGAAGTGGGGCTGGCAGGCGACAAGATCATCCTGTCGTGCAAGGTCTCGGGCGTGCAGGACCTGATCGCCGTGTATCGGGCGCTGGCACGGCGCTGCGACTATCCGCTGCACCTTGGCCTGACCGAAGCCGGCATGGGCAGCAAGGGCATCGTTGCGTCCACTGCGGCATTGTCGGTACTGCTACAGGAAGGCATCGGCGACACGATCCGGATTTCGCTCACGCCGGAACCCGGTGGCGACCGTACCCGCGAAGTGCTGGTCGGACAGGAAATCCTGCAGACCATGGGCCTGCGCAAATTCGCGCCGATGGTCATCGCCTGTCCGGGTTGCGGCCGCACCACCTCGACCACATTCCAGGAACTGGCCGACAAGATCCAGACCTATCTGCGCGAACAGATGCAGGTCTGGAAAAAAGAATATCCGGGCGTCGAAAGCATGAATGTCGCCGTCATGGGCTGCATCGTCAACGGCCCGGGCGAATCCAAGCATGCCAACATCGGCATCAGCCTGCCGGGCACCGGCGAGTCTCCCGCGGCGCCGGTGTTCGTCGACGGTGAAAAGACCGTGACCCTGCGTGGCGAGAATATCGCCGTAGAGTTCCAGGCAATCGTCGCCGAGTATGTACGGACCCGATACGGGCGGCAAGCGGTGGCTGGCTGAATTGCGAACGGCATTCCCGATCGGGAGGCCAGGCAACCACCAATTTTGTAACCAGTATTGAAACAGCAGCACCGCAGGAGCACTGCGGCAGGCGCCGAAAAAGAAATGTCAGACTCGAAAAAACCAGAAAAAATCGTCGGTATCAAGGGCATGAACGATGTGCTGCCGGCCGATGCACCGATGTGGGAATTGTTCGAAAACACCGTGCAGACCGTACTGAAAAGTTACGGTTTCCAGCAGATCCGCACGCCGATCGTCGAATCGACGGCGCTGTTTTCGCGCGGTCTGGGCGCGGTGACCGATATCGTCGAAAAGGAAATGTATTCCTTCACCGATGCATTGAACGGCGACCAGCTGACCCTGCGTCCCGAGAGTACCGCCGGCGTGGTGCGCGCGGCGCTCGAGCACAACCTGACGTACGACGGGCCGAAGCGGCTCTGGTACGCCGGACCGATGTTCCGCCACGAGCGGCCGCAGCGCGGACGCTACCGCCAGTTCCAGCAGGTCGGTGCCGAAGCGATCGGGTTTGCCGGGCCGGACATCGATGCCGAACTGATCATGCTGTGCCAGCGCCTGTGGGACGACCTGGGCTTGCAGGACGTGCGCCTGGAACTCAATTCGATCGGCAATGCCGAAGAACGCAATCGCCATCGCGCCGACCTGATCGCCTATTTCGAGCAGCATGCAGCGGTGCTTGACACCGATGCCCAGCGCCGGCTGCATTCCAATCCGCTGCGTATTCTCGATACCAAGAATCCGACCATGCAGGCGATGGTCAACGGTGCGCCGAAATTGCTCGACTACCTGGATGCGGAGTCGCTCGCCCATTTCGAGGGCGTGCAGAATATTCTGCGGCATAACAATGTGCCCTTCACGATCAATCCGCGCCTGGTGCGTGGCATGGATTACTACAATCGCACCGTCTTCGAATGGGTCACCGACCAGCTCGGCTCGCAAGGCACGGTATGTGGCGGCGGCCGCTACGATCCGCTGGTCGAAATGTTCGGCGGCAAACCGACGCCAGCCTGCGGTTTCGCCATGGGTGTGGAACGGGTGCTGGAACTGATGAAAGCCAGCGGCGAACAGTTCGCGCCGAACCAGTGCGACGTCTACGTCGTCCACCAGGGCGCCGCGGCACAGCTGCAGGCATCGGTGGCGGCCGAGCGATTGCGCGATGCGGGCCTGGATGTTGTGCTACATTGCGCGGCGGCGGCAGGCGGCGCCAGCTTCAAGGCACAGATGAAACGCGCCGACAGCAGCGGCGCCGCATTTGCCGTGATCCTCGGCGAGGACGAAGTCGCGCAGGGCACGGCAAGCGTCAAGGCGCTGCGGGCCGAGGCCGGTGCTGCGGCAGGCAACCAATCGACGGTACTTTTCGAGAAGCTGGCAGACCATCTGGTCGACCTGATCGTCGGCGCCGACGAGCACGAGCACGGCGAACACGTTCATTACCGGCACTAGGCCAGCGCCGGGCGGTGCATCGCCTGGCTGACGCAGCAATTTTTCATCCCTCATCAATAGCAGACGACCATGGCATACGATCTCGAAGAACAAGAACAACTGGCAACCATGAAAGCCTGGTGGGAGCGGTACGGTAATTTGCTCACCTGGCTGCTCATCGCAGCGCTGGCGGTCTACGCCGGCTGGTCCGGCTGGAATTATTACCAGCGCAATCAGGCTGCGCAGGCTGGTCAGTTGTACGAGGAATTGCAGAAGGCCGTGGCACTCAAGGACAATGTCAAGGTGCTGCGCGCGGCCAGCGACATGCAGGCACAGTTTTCGCGCACCACCTACGCCCAGATGAGCGCACTGACGGCGGCCAAGATCGCCAACGATGCCAACGATGCGAAGAATGCCAAGGCCCAGCTGCAGTGGGTGATCGATCACGGCAGCGAGGATGAATTCAAGGCCATCGCACGGGTGCGCCTGGCCGGCATTCTGCTCGATGAAAAAGCCTACGACGACGGCCTGAAGGTACTCGGCGCCGACGTACCGCCCGCCTTTGTCGGCGTGGTGGCGGACCGCCGCGGCGACCTGCTCGTCGCGCAGGGCAAGCCGGTCGACGCGCGCACGGCGTACCAGGCCGCGCTCGACAAGATGGATGCCAAGAATCCGGGCCGCCAACTCATCCAGCTGAAACTCGACTCGCTGGGCGGATCTGCCAGCGCGCCTGGTGCCGCATCTGTCGCCGCACCTGGCTTGAAGGCGCCGGCATGATGCGCCGCCGGTCATCGTCGAGCGCGTCCAGCCTCAAATCGTCTTCCAGGAGCGTCATGCCATCCTTGTCCAGAATCGGATCCACCGGCTTGTTGGCCGCCGTCGTGCTGGCGCTGGCCGGCTGTTCGTCCTTGCCGTCGATGCCGTCGCTGTCGTCGCTCAATCCATTTTCCAGCAAGGCCGTCCCGAAGAATCCGCCGGTCGCCCTGGTGGATGTCAAGACAACGCTGGCGGTGCGCACGCTCTGGACCGCACCGGTCGGCGTCGCCGGAATCTACACTTTTTCACCGGCTGTCACTGCTGACAGCGTCTTCGTCGGCGCCCAGGATGGCACCCTGGCGCGACTGGAGCTCTCCAGCGGCAAGGCACAATGGCGCATCAATATCGGCGGCATCATGACCGCCGGTGTCGGCAGCGATGGCAACACGGTCGCAGTCGCCGGCGAAAAAGGCACGGTACTGGCGTTCGACGGCGCCGGCAAGCAGCTGTGGAAAGCCCAGGTATCGAGCGAGGTGCTGTCGGCGCCGGCGGTCGGCGCAGGATTGGTGGTGGTGCGCAGCCAGGACAATCGCATCGTCGGCTTCGACGCCGCCACCGGAACCCGCAAGTGGGTGGTGCAGCGTACCGCACCGGCCCTGACGCTGCGTGCGGCGCCCGGCATCCTGCTGGCGCCGCCGAGCGCCTATGTGGCGCTACCGGGCGGAAAACTGCTGGCCCTGGCGCTGGCAACCGGCGCGCCGCGCTGGGAAGCCGCGGTCGGCGAGGCACGCGGCGCCACCGAACTCGAACGCATCATCGATACATCCGGCATGCCGGTGCTGATCGGTCGCGAAGTCTGCGCGGTGTCGTTCCAGGGCAGGGCGATGTGCTTCGACGCCAATACCGGAACCGTCGCGTGGGCCAAGGATCTGTCCTCGAATGTCGGCCTGGGTGCGGACGAGCGCTTCATTTTTGCCGCCGACATCACCGGTGCGGTGCAGGCATTGACACGCGATGGCGGCGCCAGCGTCTGGAAGAACACGCAGCTGGCCTATCGGCGGCTGTCGGCGCCGGTGTCGGTCGGGCGCGCGATCGCGGTCGGCGACTACCAGGGCTACGTCCATTTTCTTGGACGTGAAGATGGCGCCATGCTGGCCCGGGTCGCCACCGACGGTAGCGAAATCCTGGCAGCGCCGTTGCTGGCCAATGGCAATCTGATCGTTCAGACCCGCGCGGGAGCCGTCGTGGCGCTGGCAGCGGAATAGGCGATCCGTCGTGCAGACAGATTTCAGACAACGTAGCATCGCAAAAAAGAAACGCATCGAATGAAGCCGGTCATTGCAATTGTAGGTCGACCCAACGTCGGCAAATCTACGCTGTTCAATCGGCTGACCCGCTCGCGCGATGCGCTGGTTGCGGATCTGCCGGGATTGACGCGCGACCGTCACTACGGCGAAGGCCGCATGGGCGAACGGCCGTTCCTCGCCATCGACACCGGAGGCTTCGAGCCGGTGGCCAAGGACGGCATCATGCACGAGATGGCCAAGCAGACCAAGCAGGCCGTAGCCGAAGCCGACATCGTCATCTTTCTGGTCGATGGACGCCAGGGCATCACACCGCACGACAAGACGATCACCGATTTTTTGCGCAAGTCGGGCCGCTCTGTGATGCTGGTCGTGAACAAGGCGGAAGGCATGAAATACACGGCAGTCACCGCCGACTTCTACGAGCTTGGCCTGGGGGATCCGTATGTGATCTCGGCAGCGCACGGCGACGGTGTCATGGACCTGGTGGAAGAGGCGCTCGACATCGCGCTGGCAAAGCTTCCGCCGGAAGTGCCGGAAGCATTCCAAGACACCGGCAGGCAGATCAAGATCGCCATCGTCGGCCGGCCCAACGTGGGCAAATCGACGCTGGTCAATACGCTCCTGGGCGAAGAGCGGGTCATTGCCTTCGACATGCCCGGCACCACCCGTGATGCGATCGAGATTCCCTTCGAGCGCGATGGCCGGCATTACGTGCTCATCGATACGGCCGGCATCCGGCGCCGTGGCAAGGTCTTCGAAGCGATCGAAAAATTTTCGGTCGTCAAGACGCTGCAGGCGATTTCGGAGGCGAACGTGGTCTTGCTGTTGCTCGATGCGCAGCAGGATATTTCGGAACAGGATGCGCACATCGCCGGATTCGTCCTCGAGTCGGGACGGGCGCTGGTCGTCGGCGTCAACAAATGGGATGGTCTGACCAGCGGCCGCCGCGACGAAATCAAGATCGATATCGAGCGCAAGCTGGATTTTCTGTCGTTCGCCAAGTTCCATTTCATTTCCGCCATCAAATCGACCGGCGTCGACCAGTTGATGAAATCGATCAACAGCGCCTATGCCGCCGCGATGTCGGATCTGTCGACACCGCGATTGACACGCGCCCTGATCGAGGCGGTGGAACATCAGCAGCCGCGGCGCAAGGGCTCGATCCGGCCCAAGCTGCGCTACGCGCATCAAGGCGGCATGAATCCGCCGATCGTCGTCATCCACGGCAATGCGCTGGACTCGATCGACGACAATTACAAGCGCTACCTGGAAAAACATTTCCGGGAGACGTTTTCACTGGTCGGCACGCCGCTGCGGATCGAACTGCGCTCGGGTAAAAACCCGTTCGCTAGAGATCAAAAATAATCGAAAAAGAATGTTCCCGGAGCCGTCGGCGCAGCACCGATCGTAAAAATCGATTACAGTCATTCTGTACAATGCATGCAGACGCAGGTGCCACTCTGCATGTAATTCGACACACCATTGGCACTTGAAACATCCGCAAGTGCCACCAACTCCTCACCACAACAACACAATGGAGCTGCCATGAGCAACAAAGGGCAACTGTTACAAGACCCCTTCCTGAATGCCTTGAGAAAAGAGCATGTCCCCGTTTCGATCTACCTGGTCAACGGCATCAAGCTGCAAGGCCACATCGAATCGTTCGATCAATACGTCGTCCTACTGCGCAACACCGTGACCCAGATGGTCTACAAACACGCTATTTCAACCGTCGTACCTGCCCGCGCAGTCAATCTCAATCTCGAAGCGGATGCGGAGTAACGTATTGGCGAATGGCGTTGCAAGGGGCGCGTTCTAGCATGCGCGCAGCCCTGGTAGGAGTGGACTTCGGGAAAGGCGATTTCGCGTCAAGTCTCGAAGAACTCTCATTGCTTGCGAAGTCCGCCGGTGCGCAGCCGATCACCACCGTGACCGGCCGCCGTGGCAGCCCCGATGCGGCGCTGTTCGTCGGCTCCGGCAAGGCCGACGAGATCAAGGAGGCCGCTGCCGACCTCGATCTCGAACTGATCATCTTCAATCATGCCCTGTCGCCGGCGCAGCAGCGCAATCTGGAACGTCATCTGGGCGTGCGGGTGGTCGACCGCACCAGCCTGATCCTCGACATCTTCGCCCAACGGGCGCAGAGCCACGAGGGCAAGGTACAGGTCGAACTGGCGCAATTACAACACCTGGCGACCCGCCTGATTCGCGGCTGGACTCACCTTGAACGTCAAAAGGGCGGTATCGGTCTGCGCGGTCCGGGCGAGACTCAGCTCGAGACCGATCGCCGTCTGCTCGGCGAACGGGTCAAGGCGCTGCGCGCCAAGCTCGACAAGCTGACCCGTCAACGCGTCACGCAACGCCGCTCCCGGGGGCGCAGCAATACCTTCTCCGTGTCACTGGTCGGTTATACCAACGCCGGCAAATCGACACTGTTCAATGCCATGACCAAGGCTCGGGTCTACGCCGCCGACCAGCTGTTTGCAACGCTGGACACGACTTCGCGCCGCATTTACCTGGGTGAAGCCGGCAACATGGTGTTGTCCGACACGGTCGGGTTCATCCGCGAATTGCCGCACCAACTGGTGGCGGCATTTCGGGCCACGCTGGAAGAGACCATTCATGCCGACCTGTTGTTGCACGTGGTCGATGCCGCCAGCCCGGTTCGCATGGATCAGATCGAGCAAGTCAATCTGGTCCTGAAAGAAATCGGCGCCGATCATATTCCGCAGATTCTCGTGTGGAACAAGATCGATGCTGCTGGGCAGGAACCCGGAATCGAGCGCAACGAATATGATAAGATTCGGCGTGTTTTCATCAGTGCGCAGACCGGAGCAGGCATGGATTTATTGCGTAATGCACTGTCGGAGTTTGCGCTGGGCGATTTTGCCGCGTCGCGCAATGCCGCCGACACGCCCGAAGAAATGGCGATGCCCGCTCTTCCGCATC
>JAYUWF010000361.1:0-10331 GCA_043753685.1 Herminiimonas sp. | reverse complement strand
TGGCGGCCTGCAGGGTCGGGTCGGCGCCGCTGGCGGCGATCGCCTGCCGGTACGCCGGCAGCGCGGCCGCCGGATCGGCTGCCAGCGGCAGCGCCGGTGGTCGCCAGCCGCGTCGCGCATCGTCCAGCGCGGCCCAGCCGTCGGCGGCGGCCGTCTCGCTGAGCAGCAGGTGACGGCTCGCTTCGATCAGGTGCCGGTTCAACGGAAAGCGGCTGCCATGGCGCAGATGCGCCAGCAAGCCTTGCAGGCCGTGGCAGTACAACAGTTCGCGCGCCGACAATTCGGGCATGCCGCCCTGCAGTGCGCAGGTATCGACCACCCGATCGATGCGCCAGTCGTGCAGCACCACGATGCCGGGAAACCGTTCGGTCATCGGCAGCATGAAGGCGTGTTCAGGCGTGTTGTCGAACTGGTAGATCAAGGCAGCGTAGCGCTCGCGTTGCGCCGCCATGCGCGTATGCGGATAGATGGGAAAGCGTGCCTCGATGCTCGGCGCATCGGTCCACACGCCTTCCTGAACATACAGGTCGATGTCGAACTCGTCGGCCAGCAGGGGCAGGATCTGCAGCGCATGCCGGGCGGCGGCACAATCGACCGACGGCGCCGCGCAAATCATGGCGATGCGCCGCCGGATCAATGCCGAGCGCGCGAGCTGGGCACGGCGGCGCAGCTTGGTGGCGGCGGCGCTTTCGATCGCGCTCCAGGCGCGCGCGGCCGATCGCTCCCAGGTAAAGGTGCGGGCGCGCGCAATGCCATATGCCTGCAGGTCGCACCGCAACCCATCGTCGTCCAGCACGGTCTGCATCGCCGTGGCGATTGCCGCTGGATCGCTGGCATCGAAGAGCATGTCGGCCCGACCGACCACTTCCGGAATCGATGAATTGTCGCCGGCGATGACCGCCGCGCCGCACGCCATCGCTTCCAGGATCGGCAGGCCGAAACCTTCGTACAGGGATGGGAAGACGAACAATGCACAGCAGGTGTAGAGCGCGATCATTTCATCGTCGCTGATGTGGCCGGTGACGACCACATCCTCGGCATGCATTCCGTAGGCCTGCACATCCCGGAAGAACTGTTCGCGCTCGAGCACTTGCGTCAGCACCAGCTGGTGCCGCGCGCGCAGCGGCGACGGCAGCATCGCATACGCCTGCAGCATGCCGGACTGATTCTTGCGAAAGTCGACATTGCCGGTGTACAGGACGAAGGGGCGGTGAATGCCGAACCTGGCCAGCGATGCTGCCGCTGCCGCTGCCGGTGTTGCCGGTGCCGTTGCGGCTGCAGGTACCTGCGCTGCCGCGGGTACCTGCGCCGCCGCGCGTGCTTGCGACGGCGGTGCATGAAACATCGCGCTGGCCGCACCGGAGATATTGACCACCTGTTCGGGCGCCATGCCCAGAATCCGGATCGCGTCGTCGCGGGTCGCGTCCGAGATCGCCAGCAACAGATCGAAACGCTGCAGTGCCGCCAGCCGCAACGCATACCAGTCGCGATAACCGGCCACGCCGTCGAGGTACTGTTCGGGAAACAGCCAGGGAATGAAGTCGTACAATACCGCCACCCGCAACGGTGCTGCATCGCCCGCCTCCGGCACCGCACCCACACCCTCCTCGCCCCAGCCCTCGAACGGCGTCGAATACAGGATCACGTCCGGTGTCAGCGCGGCATAGGCGCCGTTGATCAGGACCGTGGCCAGCGACTCGTGCGTGATGCCGTCGCAGGCCAGGGCGCCGCGCTCGACATAGGTGTAGGTCATCAGCGGCGCCGGCTGCGGCAGGTCGGCCAGGTTGCGGCGCAGGCGATCGGTGCTCGCTTCGTAGAGCGGCAGCCCGTTTGCCAGCGCCACCATTTCATGCGAACCGCGCAGCCGTGCCATGGCTTCGGCCAGCGACAGCGTGAAGCGGCCGATGCCGCGCAAGCGTGAACCGGTCTGGCACGCAAAGAGATCGTAGAGCAGCCGCATCAGGTCATCGCTTCCGGATGGCTGGCTGCGGTTGTCAGGCCGCCGCTGCGCTCGCGCTGCGCCTGCAAGGCCTGCAGCAAGACCTGCCGCACCTGCTCGCTGCGCAGCACGGCCGGCTCCCAGGTCGAGTGCATGCGAGCGCCGGCTGGCGTGCCGGCGCTGCCGGTTGCGGCGCCCACGGCATTGGCGAGCGTCGCATTCAGGTTGGGGTTTGCCGCCGGCGCTTGCGTGAAAACTTTCCGCACCACCAGCTCGGCGCCACGCGGATAAAGTGCAAAGACTTTGCGCACCAGGCGCGCCAATCCCGGATGCGCCCGTACCCGGTTCCAGCCGCCAAGCAGCGTACGGCGCGCGATCCGCACGGCCGTGGCGCGCGGGCTGCCGAAGACGTGCCGCAGCCGCAACCGAAGCTGGCGCAACCAGGTGCTGGCGGTGCGCATCGGCTGGGTCACGCGCCATGAAGTGCTGGCATGCACGGCTTGCAATTGCGCCTGTGACTGTACCTGCACGGCAGCGATGCGTTCGCGCAGCTGGCGTGACTCGCTGTTGGCGCGCACGATTTCAAGTTGCGCATGCTGCACCTGCAGGACGGCATCGTGCCAGCGCATCTGCGCTTCATCCAGGCGCCGATCGGTGATGCGGGCCCAGGCCCGGATCCGGTCGAGCTGCGCCTCGCGCTGCGCAGTGGCGGCGCGCTCAGCGTCGATTTCGCTGGTCACTGCAGCCAGATTGGCGGCCCAGCGGCCGTTGAAGTCGGCCGTCAGGCTGGCCCGCACCTCCGCTTCCACTTTCAGGCTGGTCTGGGCCACGAGTTCGGCTGTGCGGGCGTCGATCACGGCAGCAGCGCGTTGCTCCACCAATGGCGCGACCGGGCTGCTGAAGACATGATCCGGGCGCAGCACGAAACCGTCGAAATAATTCGGCGGCGCCGCAAAGGCAGGCCGCAGGCCTTGCTGTGCGGGCGACAGGTAGAAGCGGTTGATGCCGTCGAAATACACCGGCGCATAGCCTGCCTCCAGCACCATCGGTTCCCACTCCGCCTGGCTCGGGATTTCGCTCAACGGCCGGGTCGCCTCGATCACCAGGATCCACGGCTGCCAGCGGCGCAGATCGAAGCCTTGCAGCACCTGCGCCTCGCCGCCCTCGACATCGATCTTCAGGAAATGGATCGGCATGCGCGCATGCGCGGCGCAGATCGCGTCGAGCGTGGTCAATGGAATGTCTTGCTGCTCGACCTGGCGGCCTTGCTGGCGGTAATGCGCCGCCAGTACCGAATCGGCAGTCGACAGGCCGGTGTCGGCCACTTCATAGAATTGCAGCACACCCTCTGCGGCGCCGGCCGCGACCTGCAGGTTGATGTCGTGCGGCCGCTCGCGGCACAGCATGCGATGGTACTGCGCCACCGGTTCGATGTTGATGCCGTTCCAGTTGCGCTCGTAGAACGCCCGGGTGACGGAATCGACGGCCGGATCGTTGGCGCCGACGTCGATGTAGAAACCGTGCTCCACACCGGCAAGCGCCCGCGACAACATCACGTCTTCGAAATTCTGGGCATAGGAAATCATGGTCATGTTCGCAATTCGGTTTTTGATATGGAAGGAATGGGCGTGCACGGCTAGTTCATGGACACCTTGCACGGCGATCGCGGCATGGCCTCACGAAGCGATGGTGGCGCCGACCCGGGGCCGGTTCGTATGGATCACCGGATCGATCCAGGCGCAACCGACGAAGTGCTCATGCGTCAGGTTGGCCACCGTGAACACCAGCGCCAGGTCGCGCCACTCGTAGTTGTTCACCAGGTGGGTGTCGGTACTGACCAGTGCCGTGGCGATCGAATACGTCCCCGGCCCGAGACCGAGCCGGAAATCGAAACGGTATTCGATCGTCTCGCCCGGCTGCACATCGTTCAGTACCTTTCGCTTGATGTCGGTATTGGTGCCGTACATGGCTTGCCCGAGCCGATCCTTGATCATGTAACCGAGCACCAGGCGCGGAATCGGCGCATGACAGACCACCGTCACCAGCAGCGATACCGGCACACCGACGTCGAAGACTTCCTGCGCCTGGCCGCTCGCGCCCAGCAGCCTGACATCGGTCACGCTGGCTTCACCGGTGCCGGAAATGGTCTGCACCTTGCCATCGTCGCGCCGGATCTGGCGTACCGTGGAACCGGTGTTGACGGCAGTCGCTGCGCCAGCCCCGCACTCGTCGGCATCCGCGCTATCGGCGCTGACTGCCCGCTGCATGCCGTCCTTGCTGTCTGCAACAATCGCTTTGGCGCCGCCTGCGGCCAACCGGGGCGCTGCCTGGCGGACCGTGGCTGCCTCGGCGTTTTCTCGTTCGGCCAGCATCGCGTTGTAATAATCCATGACTTCCTCGGGTGCGCCTTCGAGCGCCACCCGCCCGGCACTGAGCAACAGCGCCCGGTCGCAAATCGACTGGATCGCCCCCTTGTCGTGCGAGACGATCAGCAAGGTGGTGCCGGCCTGTCGAAAGGCGCGGATGCGCTCGAAGCTCTTGTGTTGAAAATAGGCGTCGCCGACCGACATGGCTTCGTCGACGATCAACACGTCGGGCCGACTGGCGGTGGCGACGCTGAAGGCCAGGCGCATCTGCATGCCGCTCGAATAGGTCCGCACCGGTTGATCCAGGTAGTCGCCGATTTCCGAGAAGGCCGCAATCTGCGGCATCAGCCCGGCAATTTCCTCGCTCGACAGTCCGAGCAGCTGCCCTGCCATGAAGACGTTCTGGCGGCCGGAAAATTCCGGGTGAAATCCCATGCCCAGTTCCAGCAGCGCCGCCACCCGGCCCGTGATCTGCACCGAGCCGGTGGTCGGTTGGGTGGTGCCGGTGATCATCTTGAGCAAGGTGCTTTTGCCGGCGCCGTTGATGCCGATGATGCCGACCGCTTCGCCCGGCGCCAGACTGAAACTGACGTCCTGCATCACCCATTTCAGGTGGTGACGCGGGCGGGCGCCGCCGATCCAGTCAGGCGCGAGCCACTCCGCCAGGCGCGCCCACTGATTCGGATATTGCTTGTAGGCTTTTCCGAGATGACTGACACGGATACTGCCCATCAGAGTTCATCCACCATTTCACCGACGTGACGCCGGAAGCGCCGCATGCCGAGAACGGCCAGGATCACCGCCAGCACGCTCGGATACAGCAGGCTGTGCCAGTCCGGCCAGCGGGCGTGGACCAGCACTTCCTGATAAGCGGCGATGAGCGGTGCCATCGGATTCCAGTTCACGTAGGATTGCACGCCCGCGGGCAGGATCGTCGACGGATAGACGACCGGCGTGAACCAGAACCAGAATTGCAGCAAGACGGTAAAGAACTGGCCAACGTCGCGAAAGAATACATTCAGCACACCGATGACGATGCCCAAGCCGATGGAAAACACGATCTGGATCAACAGCACCGGCACGATGCCGAAAAAAACCATCCCGGGAAAGTTGCCTGTAGATATCAAAAAGACAACAAACAGGGCAAAAATAATGGCGAAGTTGGTGCCGGCATTGCACACCACGATGACGGGCAGGCAGATACGCGGGAAGCTGATTTTCTTGATCAGGTTGGCATTTTCCAGGAACACCGTCTGGGCGCGGCCGACGATTTCGGCAAACAGGCCCCAGGTGAGCACGCCGGCGCACAGGTAGATGCTGTAGGCAAAGCTGTTGTCGGTGCCGGGCAGCTTCGAGCGCATGACCTGGGAAAAGATCACCGTGTAGACCACGATCATGGCCAGCGGATTGAGGATCGACCAGGTGGCGCCAAGCAGCGAGTTGCGATAGCGCGACTGGAACTCGCGCTGCACGCTACCGAGCACGAAGCCGCGATAATTCCATATCGCCGCCGCAATGCCGGGCACCACTACTTGACCCGGCCGTAGATATCGTCGAAGCGCACAATATCGTCTTCTCCCAGGTACGGTCCGCATTGCACCTCGATCAGCGCCAGTTCGCTCTCGGTGGCGTTGGCCAGGCGATGCCGGTGGCCGGCCGGGATGTAGGTCGACTGGTTCGATTCGAGACGGATGGTCTGGTCGCCGTTGACGACTTCGGCAACGCCCGAGACCACGATCCAGTGCTCGCTGCGATGGTGATGCATCTGCAGCGACAGCGACGCGCCGGGCTTGACGACGATGCGCTTGATCTTGAAGCCGGGGCCTTCTTCCAGCACGGTGTAGGTGCCCCAGGGGCGCGCCACGGTGCGGTGCAGCTTGTGGGCGTCATGACCGCCGGCTTTCAGGCGGCTGACCACTTGCCGCACTTCCTGGCTGCTGCTCTTGCTGGCCACGAGCAAAGCATCCGGCGTGTCGATGATCAGCAGGTCGTCCAGGCCGATGGCCGCGACCAGCCGGTCCTGGCATTCGATGTGGGTATTGCGGCTGTCGATGATGATCGTCTGCAGCACATCGTCCTGTGTGTTCGTGGTGTTGCCGAACTCGTCGCCGGCGGTGGCGTCGGCCACGGCATTCCAGGCGCCGATATCGCTCCAGCCGAAGTCGCCGGGAATCACCGTGATGTTGGCGGCTTTTTCCATGACGGCGTAGTCGATCGATATGCTGTCGAGCGCGGAAAATGCTTCCGGCAGATCGATCCGGTCGCCGTCGGTCTGCACTTCTTTCCAGACCGCGCGGGCAGCCTCGACCAGCGCCGGACTGCAGGCATGCATTGCATCGAGGATGCCGTCGGCGCGAAAGCAGAACATGCCGCTGTTCCAGACGTAGTTGCCCTGCGCCAGATACTGCTCGGCAGTCGGTTGATCCGGTTTTTCGACGAAACGCTTGACGGCGAATGCATGCGCATTGACCGGCTCGCCCATCTCGATGTAACCGAACCCGGTTTCGGGACCGGTCGGACGAATCCCGAACAGCGCCAGGGTGCCGGTACGGGCGAGCGCCTCGGCGCGCTTGACGGCCTGGTGAAAGGCCGGGGTATCGGTGATCAGGTGGTCCGCCGGCATCACCAGCATGCAGGCATCGGCATCTTGCTGGAGTGCCCACAATGCCGCCAGCGCGATGGCCGGTGCAGTGTTGCGCCCGGTCGGCTCGAGCATGTAGTGCGGCTTGACTTCCTGGGCATCGAGTTCGTCGCGCGAGAGGAAATAATAATTGGTGTTGGTGACGATCAGGGGCGCTGCGAAATCGCAGACCGAGAGCGCTCGCTCGAAGGTCTGGGTCAGCAGGCTCTTGCCGCCACCGATCTTCATGAACGGTTTCGGATGCGATTCACGCGAGACCGGCCACAGGCGGGTACCGGCGCCGCCGGACAGGATGATCGGTATTAACATGGTGTGTTCCTCTTTACGTTCCAATGGTGCCGGCATCCTGCAGACACTCTGCCAACGCGCTGTCCCAGGTGGGGAGTTTGCCGAATTGCCGCTCGAAGCGGGCGCTCGACATGACGGAATTCTGTGGCCGGGCCGCCGGCACCGGATACTCTGCAGCGGCAATCGGCGTGACGGCGACCAGGCCGGCGCGCGGTCCGCGGGCCACGATTTCGCTGGCAAATCCGTGCCAGCTGGTGCGGCCCTGCGCCGTCATGTGGTAGATGCCACCGAGCTGCTCCCAGCGCGACGGCACGATCGATGCGGCATCGGCGGCACCCCCGGCATCAGCGGCGCACAGCTTTTCGATCACGCGCGCGGTGCCATCGGCAATTGTACGGCACCATGTCGGTGCGCCATACTGATCCGCGACAATCCGCAATTCATTTCGCTCGGCAGCCAGGCGCTGCATGGTCTTCAAAAAATTCTTCCCGCGCGCACCGTACACCCAGCTGGTGCGCAGGATCACATGTGCCACGCCGCTGGCGGCGATCGCCTGCTCGCCTGCCAGTTTGCTGCGGCCATAGACATTGATCGGGCCGGTCGGGTCGGTCTCCCCATACGCGCCCTCCTTGCTACCGTCGAAGACGTAATCGGTCGAGTAATGGATCAGCGCGGCGCCGCACTTCCTGGCTTCGTCGGCCAGGATGGCGGGCGCCTCGGCATTGATGCGCATTGCCAGTTCCGGCTCGGACTCGGCCAGGTCGACCGCAGTGTAGGCCGCTGGATTGACGATCAGTTGCGGCCGCTCGCGGCGGATCACCTGCCGCATCTGGTCCGCGTCGGCCAGATCCATCTGCTTGCGGTCGAGTGCGACCACGTGCCCGAGGTGCCGCAACCGCTGCGCCAGTTCGTATCCGACCTGGCCATTGATGCCGGTGACCAGGATCTTCACGCGAACGTTTCCGCCTGCGCCAGCGGCTTGCCGAGCTGGTCCTTGGCCGACAACAGTGGCACGCCTTCGAGCGGCCAGTCGATGCCGATCGCCGGATCGTTCCAGGCGATGCAACGCTCGTGTTCCGGCGCCCAGTAATCGGTGGTCTTGTACAAGAATTCGGCGGTATCGCTCAAGACCACGAAGCCGTGCGCGAAGCCCGGCGGTATCCAGGCCTGGCGGCAGTTTTCGCCCGACAGCGTCATGCCGACCCATTTGCCGAAGGTGGGCGACGCAGCCCGCAGGTCCACCGCCACATCGAACACTTCACCGGCGATCACGCGCACCAGCTTGCCCTGCGGCTGGCGGATCTGGTAATGCAGGCCGCGCAGCACGTTGCGCGCCGATTTGGAGTGATTGTCCTGCACGAAATGCGGCGCCGGCAAACCCGGACTTGCCTCGTGCAATGCAGCCAGAAAATTGCGTTCGTTGAAGCTCTCGTAGAAAAAACCGCGCGCATCGCCGAAGACCTTTGGTTCGAACAACAGGACATCCGGAATCGCGGTGGAAATCACTTGCATTTTCAGAACACCTTGTCGGTCAGGATGCGCAGCAGGTATTGGCCATACCCGTTCTTTTTCAGTGGTTGCGCCAGGGCTTCGAGCTGGCCGGCGTTGATATAGCCCTTGCGGTAAGCGATCTCTTCCGGACAGGCGACTTTCAGGCCCTGCCGCTTTTCGATCGTCGAAATGAATTGTGCCGCATCCAGCAGCGAATCGTGGGTACCTGTGTCAAGCCAGGCCATGCCGCGCCCCATCAATTCGACCGTCAGTTCGCCCCGTTCAAGGTAACAGCGGTTGACGTCGGTGATTTCCAGTTCGCCGCGTGCCGATGGCTTGATACCGGCCGCGATGTCGCAGACCTGGTTGTCGTAGAAGTACAGGCCGGTGACGGCGTAGTTCGACTTCGGCTCGAGCGGTTTTTCATCGATGCTGATGGCGCGCCGATCGCGGTCGAATTCCACCACGCCGTAGCGTTCCGGATCCTCGACGTGATAGGCGAACACGGTCGATCCGGCGGTGCGGCCGGCGGCTTCGCTCAACTGGCTGTCGAAATCGTGGCCGTAATAGATATTGTCGCCCAGAATCAGGGCCGATGGACCGTCGCCGACGAACTCGCGGCCGATGATGAAGGCCTGCGCCAGACCGTCCGGCGAGGGCTGCACGGCATACTGGATGTCGATGCCCCACTGATGGCCGTCGCCGAGCAGTTCGCGAAAGCGCGGCGTGTCCTGCGGTGTCGAGATCAGCAGGATTTCGCGGATACCGGCCAGCATCAGCGTGGTCAGCGGATAGTAGATCATCGGCTTGTCGTACACCGGCAGCAATTGCTTCGAAACCGAGGTCGTGACCGGATAGAGCCGCGTGCCGGAGCCGCCGGCCAGGATGATGCCCTTGCGCCGAACGCCGGCGCTGGGTGTGGATGTGGATGTGGATGCGGACATGATCATGCTGACTCCGACGCCTGGTTGGATGTGGTCAATACGGCAGCTGCCAGGGCAACGGCATCGCGGTCGCTGTAGTTCTTTTCAACCCATTTCAGGTAATCGCCGGACTGCACGTCCTTGACCCAAGGCTGATTGGCGAGGTACCACTGCACCGTCTTGCGGATGCCGGAATCGAAGGTCTCGGCCGGCGTCCATCCGAGCGCATGTTCGATCTTGCGCGCGTCGATCGCATACCGGCGGTCGTGGCCTGGGCGATCCTGCACCCGCGTGATCTGCGCGCGGTAACTGCCGCCCTCGGCCTTCGGACGCAGTTCGTCGAGGATGTCGCACAGGGTATGGACCACGTCCAGGTTGGCTTTTTCGTTCCAGCCGCCGATGTTGAAGACTTCGCCGACGGCGCCGTCGGCCAGTACGCAGCGGATCGCGGCGCAATGGTCGCCCACGTACAGCCAGTCGCGCACTTGCTGGCCATCGCCATAGATCGGCAGTGGCTTGCCCGCCAGCGCGTTGACGATGATGAGCGGAATCAGCTTTTCAGGAAAATGATACGGGCCGTAATTGTTCGAGCAATTGGTGGTCAGGGTCGGCATGCCGTAGGTGTGGTGATAGGCCCGCACCAGGTGATCGGCGGCTGCCTTGGACGCGGAATACGGGCTGTT
>JAYUWF010000360.1:0-10331 GCA_043753685.1 Herminiimonas sp. | reverse complement strand
TAAACCTGCGCACGCATCGAATCGCTGGCCGCCGACGCTGAAGCTGACGTAAAACCAATATGTTACGGATCGATCAATTTGGCCTATTGATATGAGTTAAGACTCAACCGTCATTGCGGTGCAGGATGCCGTCATCGCACTGCCAATCCTTGCCTTGATTAGCGCAAGAAGACAGTTTCAATGGCGTGCGACAATGGCACACTTTCGCTACGGCCATCCTGCGTGTCGGCTCGCCGGCCTTGATCACACCGTCCACCTTGTTGCACACTACTTCGATGACCCCTTCCGAATACATCCTGACACTGTCCTGCCTCGACCAGCGCGGCATCGTGCATCGCGTCTCCGGCTTCCTGGCCGAGCATGGCTGCAACATCATCGATTCCGCACAATTCGGCGATGCGCATTCGAAGCTGTTCTTCATGCGGGTGCATTTTTCGGCGGACGATCCGGCCATTGCCGAGGCGGACTTGCGCAGCGACTTCGCCACGCTGGGCGAGTCACTGCAGATGAACTGGCAATTGAACGATGCGGCCAAGAAGCCGCGCGTCATGTTGATGGTGTCGAAGATCGGTCACTGTTTGAACGACCTGCTGTTTCGCTACAAGAGCGGTTTGCTGCCGGTGGAGATTCCAGCGATCGTTTCCAACCATACCGATTTCTATCAACTCGCGGCGAGCTACAACATTCCGTTTCATCATCTGCCGCTGGCAGCCGGCGCTTCGGCCGAGGCCAAGCGGGCGCAGGAGCAGCGCGTGCTGGAGATCGTCGAACACAACCAGATCGACCTGGTGGTGCTGGCGCGTTACATGCAAATCCTGTCGCCAGAGATGTGTACCGCCTTGAAGGGTCGGGCCATCAACATACACCATTCATTTTTACCCAGCTTCAAGGGTGCGAAGCCGTATTCCCAGGCGCATGAACGGGGCGTGAAGCTGATCGGTGCGACCGCGCACTTTGTCACCGGCGATCTGGATGAAGGGCCGATCATCGAGCAGGGGGTCGAGCGGGTCGATCATGCGATGGGTCCGGAGACGCTGACTGCAATTGGACGGGATATCGAGTGTGTGGTGCTGGCGCGTGCCGTCAAGTGGTTTGTCGAGCATCGGATTCTGCTCAACAGTCACAAGACGGTGGTGTTCAAGTAGTGCGGGTAGCGTAGTGCAGGCAGCGCAAGGCTGACCTGCTCGCTGTGCGATGCTGCAGGTCTTGCCAGTCAGCGCGTCACGCGTTGGAACCAGGCGCCGATATCGTCGATCTCTTCCGGGCAGACCGAATGTGGCATCGGGTAATCGTGCCACTCGATGTCGTAGCCGAGTCCAGCCAGGATGTTGCGCGAGGCGACGGCGCGATCGATTGGAATGACCGGGTCGCTCTGGCCGTGCGCCATGAAGATCGGTATGTCGCGGTTGGCGCTGCTCAGTTCGCCCGCCGTGCTGCCGGCCAGCGGCAGGTAACCCGACAGGCACAGCAAGCCGCCGAGCTTCTCGGGATAGCGCAGGCCGACCTGCAGGGTCATCGCGCAGCCTTGGGAAAACCCCGCCAGGATGATGCGCTCGCTTGGAATCCCTCGCGCTACCTGGGCGGCGATCAGGCGGCCGATGGCGGCCTCCGATGCACGCAGTCCGGCTTCGTCCTCGCGCTGCACCAGGTCCGGCCCCATGATGTCGTACCAGGCGCGCATGACGTAGCCGTTGTTGACGGTTACCGGCATGGTCGGTGCATGCGGGAAGACAAAGCGGATCGGTGGGCAATCGGTCAGTTCCAGTTCCTGCACGATCGGCACGAAGTCGCCGCCGTCGGCGCCCAGCCCGTGCATCCAGATGACGGCCATGTCCGGGTCCGGTGCGGTTTCTATTTCGATGGCTTCCAGCAGGGGTGCGTTCATGGGGTTTGAAATGGTGCTCAGGTTGGTTGCTTAGGTGGGTCTGACACGCAGCGCCGACTTTGGCCGGAATACCTTGCAGACCGCGTCATTGGTTTCGATGTAGGGGCCGCCGATCAGGTCAATGCAGTACGGGACTGCGGCAAAGATGCCGGCGACCTCTTGATTGCCGTCCGCATCCTTCAAGCCTTCCAGGGTTTCCTTGATCGATTTTGGCTGGCCCGGCAGGTTCAGGATCAGCGCGGCGTGGTCTACCGTCTCACGGATCACGGCGACCTGGCGTGACAGGATCGCGGTCGGTACGAAGCGCAGACTGATCTGGCGCATCTGTTCGCCAAAGCCTGGCATTTCCTTGGTTGCCACCGCCAATGTGGCTTCCGGTGTGACATCGCGCCGGGCCGGGCCGGTGCCGCCGGTGGTCAGTACGAGGTGACATTTTTCAATATCGACCAGTTCGGTCAGGGCGCGCTCGATGTCGGCACGCTCGTCCGGTATCAGGCGGCTGACGATTTCCCACGGGGTGGTCAGGGCCGACTCGAACCAGGCCTGCAGCGCGGGGATGCCCTGGTCCTGGTACACGCCGGCAGAGGCGCGGTCGGATACCGAGACCAGGCCGATTCGCAGACCGGTTTGAAAGCGCTCTTCAGCGGCGGGGGCTGTCGTCGTGCTCATCGCCGTGGGATTCTGCATCGTCGTGCTGGTCATGGTGCTGATCATCGTCGTGGTCGTCGAGGTTGGCATCTTCGGCGTCATCGTCAGTCGCTGCTGCCTTTTTAGGCTGCAATTGCTTGAGGATCTGAAAAATTTCGCGATAGGCTTTCGGCGGCTTGGTCTCGGCTTGCTCCTTGCGGGCATTGCGGATCAGGGTGCGCAGTTGCTGTGCATCGAGATGCGGATGCTGCGCCAGCAGGTCGGTCAGTGCCTGATCGTCGACCAGCAGCTTGTCGCGCCGGCGTTCCAGGGCGTGCATGGCGGCGGTGTCGGATTTCGACAGGCCGCGCCAGCTGTCGATGGTTTTCTGGATGATGGCGATTTCGGCTTCGTCCAGCGTGCGCATTTTCTTGCCGACGTACTGCAACTGGCGGCGCCGGCCTTCGTGGTCCTTGATCAGCTGGCATTCGAGGATCGCTTCGCGCACGTCTTCCGGCATCGGTACCCGCTTGACGCGGTCGCGCGGCTCGTCGATCAGGTCCTGGCCGAGCTTTTGCAGGGCAGTGCTTTGACGCTTTAATTCGGACTTGGAGGGGCGCTCGTATTCCTGCTCGAACTCGCTGGATTGGAAGCCGCAGGCTCCCCGGTTCGGATTTGGCATGATATTGAACTCGGTGATGAGTCATTCTTTGAACGACTGCTATGATACCCGCTTTACAGACCTGCCCAACGAACCTGCACATGAGCGACTCCGCATTCATCCATACCCCCGATCAACTCAAAGAGCTGGCCGCCGATGTCCTGCGCTATGCAAAAGCCCTCGGCGCATCGGAAGCGGCAGTCGAAATCAGCGAAGGCAGCGGCCTGGCCGTCAGCGTGCGCAAGGGCCAGATCGAGACCATCGAACAGAACAAGGACAAGGGCATGGGCGTGACCGTGTACCTTGGCGCGGAATGCCACACCCGGCGCGGCAATGCCAGCACCTCCGACTTTTCCCAGCAAGCCTTGAAGGACACGGTCGAAGCCGCCTACAACATCGCGCGCTTCACAGCCGAGGATGATTGCGCCGGATTGCCGGACCCCGATACGCTGGAAATGGCGCCGCGCGACCTGCAGCTGTGCTATCCCTGGACGATTTCGACCGAAGCGGCGGTGGAACTGGCCAAGCGCGGCGAAGCGGCAGCGTTCGCGGTCGACCGGCGCGTGACCAACAGCGAGGGCGCCAGTGTCTATGCACAGCAATCGCATTTCATTTCCGCCAATTCGCGCGGCTTTGTCGGTGGCTATCCTTACTCGCGCCACACGATTTCGGTGGCGCCGATTGCCGGCAAGGGCGCCAACATGCAGCGCGACGACTGGTACTCGTCGACCCGCAATCCCGATCACCTGTCTGCACCCGAGGCGATCGGCAAGTATGCCGCGCAGCGTGCCCTGGCGCGCCTGAATGCGCGCAAGCTCGATACGCGCAAATGCGCGGTCTTGTTCGAGGCGCCGCTGGCAGTTGGCCTCCTGGGCGCGTTCGTGCAGGCGGTCTCCGGTGGCGCGCTGTATCGCAAATCGACTTTCCTGCTCGATTCCCTGGGCAAGCAGGTTTTTCCAACGCACGTGCAGGTCGTGGAAGATCCGCATGTCCTGGGCGCGGTCGGCTCGGCACCGTTCGATGAAGAAGGCGTCAAAACGGCGCGCCGCGATGTGGTCAAGGACGGCGTGGTGCAGGGATATTTCCTGTCCACCTATTCGGCGCGCAAGCTGGGCATGGCCACCACCGGCAACGCCGGCGGCTCACACAACCTGATCCTGCGTTCGAGCGACACAAAATCGTCGGACAACTTCAAGGCGATGCTGAAGAAATTGAACACGGGTTTGCTGGTGACCGAACTGATGGGCCAGGGCGTGAACTATGTGACGGGCGACTATTCGCGTGGCGCATCGGGTTTCTGGGTCGAGAACGGCGTGATCCAGTATCCGGTGGAAGAGATCACGATTGCCGGCAACATGAAGCAGATGCTGGAACAGATCGTGGCGGTCGGCGCCGATACCATCGTGCGCGGCACCAAGCAGACCGGCTCGATCCTGATCGAGAACATGACGGTGGCGGGCGGCTGAAAAAATTGACCGCGCGACGCGTCGCAACGGCGTGCAGCGCTCAGGCGCCGAGGTAGGCGCCGATCACCTTCGGATCGTTCAGCAACTCGGCGCCGGTGCCGGTCAGGACCACCTTGCCGGTTTCCAGGACGTAGCCGTGGCGGGCGATCTTCAATGCCTGACGTACATTCTGCTCGACCAGCAGGATGGTCAGTCCGGTCGCATTGATCTGCTGCAGGATGCGGAAGATCTCTTGCACCATCAGCGGCGCCAGTCCCATCGACGGTTCATCCAGCAATAGCACGCGCGGCTTTGCCATCAGCGCACGGCCGATCGCCAGCATCTGCTGTTCGCCACCCGAGAGGTTCCCCGCCAGGCCGTCGCCACGCTGCTTCAGGACCGGGAACAAGGCATGCACCCATGCCAGATCGGTGGCGACCGCTGCCTTGTCGGTCCGGGTGTAAGCGCCCAGCGCCAGGTTTTCGGCCACGGTGAGTGTCGTCAGGATCGCGCGTCCTTCGGCTACCTGCACCACGCCGCGCTTGACGATCTGGTGCGGCGCCAGCCGGCACAGGTCGACGCCATCGAACTGCACGCTGCCACGGGTCGGTTTGAGCAGTCCCGAGATCGCCAGCAGGGCAGTACTCTTGCCGGCGCCATTGGCGCCCACCAGCGCCGTGATTTCACCTTCCTGCAAGACCAGGTCGATACCCTTGACCGCTTCCACCTGGCCATAGGCGACGGCCAGGTCGGTCACGCGCAGGATCTCGCTCATCCGTCTTCCTTGCCGAGGTAGGCTTCGATCACTTGCGGGTTGCTGCGGATTGCTTCGGGCGGACCTTCCGCGATGATGCGTCCGAAATTCAGGACCGCGATGCGGTCGCACAGGCCCATCACGAAACGCATGTCGTGCTCGATCAGGAAGATCGAAAAGCCGCGCTGCGGGATGTTGCGGATCTCTGCCATCAACTCGGTTTTTTCTGCTGGATTCATGCCGGCCACGGGTTCGTCCAACAGCAGCAGCTTGGGGCGGGTCGCCAGCGCGCGGGCAAATTCGAGCTTGCGCTGTTCGCCATAGGACAGGCTGTCGGCCAGCTGGTATGCCTTGTGGTCCAGCTTGAACCAGCTCAGCAACTCCAGGGCGCGTTCGCGCGCGGCGCGTTCACCGTCCCGAAAGCTGCGATGGTTGAGCAGGATGCCCATCACGCCATAATCGAAATGGTCGTGCATGCCGACGATGACATTTTCCAGCAGCGTCATTTCCTTGAAAATGCGGATGTTTTGAAAGGTGCGGGCGATCCCCAGCTCGGTGATGCGGTGGGAAGCGATGCCTTTGAGCGCACGCCCTTCGAACTCGATGCTGCCCGCAGTCGGTTGCAGCAATCCGGTGATCAGATTGAAGACCGTGGTCTTGCCGGCGCCGTTCGGTCCGATCAGGCCGAAGATGCCGCCGGCCGGCACCGTAAAGGCGACGTCCTGCAATACCTGCAAGCCGCCGAAGCGCTTGCTGATTCCGTTAAATTGCAGCATCGGTATCGACTCGCGGTGGGGCAGCGGAGGGGGCAACTGCACGGCGCTGCCAGAAACCGCGAATCCGGCGCGGATCCCAGATCCCCTTCGGCAGATACAGGATCACCAGCACCAGGATCAAGCCGTTGATGGCCAGCCTGAACTCCTTGAAATTGCGCAGCACTTCTGGCAGCAAGGTCAGGATGGTGGCGCCGATGGTCGGGCCGATCAGGTTGCTGGTGCCGCCGAAGACGGCCATGGTGAGGATATCGACCGCGTTTTCAAATGCGTAATTGCCGGGCCCGATGGTGAAGGTGTAATGCGCATTCAAGCCACCGGCGAGACCGGCGATGACGGCGCCGATCACGAAGGCAAGCAGCTTGTAGCCAGCCACGTCGATGCCCATCAGACGGGCGGCGACGTCGTCCGCCTTGATGGCTTCGAAGGCGCGTCCGACCTTGGAGCGGCGCATCCGGGCCAGCACGTAGAACGTTGCGCCCAGCAGCAGCACGATGTGCCAGAACTCGGTTTTTTGCGGAATGCCGTTGATGCCCATCGGGCCGCCGGCGAAGTCCAGGTTCAGGATGATGACGCGTACCACTTCGCCGAAACCCAGGGTCGCCATCGCCAGGTACACCCCCGACAGGCGCAGCGTGGGAATGCCGATGATCAGCGCCACCAGCGCCGGCAGTACGCCGCCGGCCGCCAGCGCCACGCCGAACGGCAGGCCGGTATGCATGGTCAGCAGCGACGCGGTGTAGGCGCCGATGCCCATGAAGGCTGCATTGGCCAGCGACAGCAAGCCGCAGGACAGCGTCACGTA
Source organism: Herminiimonas sp. (assembly GCA_043753685.1). Taxonomy (GTDB): domain Bacteria; phylum Pseudomonadota; class Gammaproteobacteria; order Burkholderiales; family Burkholderiaceae_D; genus JANXSS01. The sequence goes on along the minus strand of JAYUWF010000360.1, from coordinate 3,381 downwards.
GATGGAGAGCGCCAGCATGGCGTTGACGCCGATGGTAAACACCACCGTGTTGTAGGTCGACCAGAAGGCTTCCCACCATTCGAGCAACGGCATCACATTGGTCAGCAGCGTGGCCATCGATCAGGCTTTCCGTTCCAGTACCTTGCCGAACATGCCGGAAGGGCGCACCAGCAGGATCAGGAACAGCAGGCCGAAGGCGACCGCATCACGGAAATCACTCGACAGGTACGCCACGGTCATGACTTCGGCAAAACCCAGGAACAGGCCGCCAATCAGCGCGCCGCGGATGTCGCCCATGCCGCCCAGGATGATTACGGCAATGCCCTTGTGCAGCATCGGCTGCCCCATGAACGGCGAGATCGCATTGAACGACAGGCCGACCAGCACGCCGGCGGCACCACCCAGGGCGGCAGCGGCGAAGGAGGTCAGGAAGAACAGGCCCTCGACGTTGATGCCGAGCAGATAGGCTGCCTTGGGCGATTCGGCGATCGCGCGCAACGCACGACCAAGCTGCGTGCCGCGCATGATTATCAACAGCACGATCATCAGGATGCAGGAGATGGCGACGATGCCGGCCTGGACGGCGGTCACGTGAATATGGCCGAAGGTGGCGCTTTGTTCCGGGATGGTGCCGACCGGGAAGCGCTGGTTCTCTGCACCGAACAGGCCCTGCGCCAGATTGGTCAGCATGATGGCCACGCCGATGGTGGCGATCATGGGTGTCAGGTGCGGCGCATTGCGTGCGCGAAGCGGTTTCAGGACCAGGAAGTCGACCAGCAGGCCAATGGTGCCGGTCACCGCCATCGCCGCCAGCAAGGCCAGCCAAAGCGGCATCGCCAGCTTCTGAACCAGCAGCAGGGCGGCATAACTGCCGAGCATGAAGATGGCGCCATGCGACAGGTTGATCACGCCGAGTACGCCGAACACCAGCGTGAAGCCGAGGGCGAACAGCGCATAGACGCTGCCCAGCGTGAGGGCGTTGATCAGTTGTTGTTCGAGCATGGACTCAGGCATTCAGTAAAAAGGCGTGATGGCCGACATCGGGCCGACCATCACGCCTGCGGTGCGACTGCAAGGATTGCTGCAACAGGCGACGTTGTGACGCCTTATTTCAGCAGGACGAACTTGCCGCCCTTTGCAATATTGACGATCGCATCCTGATCGGCGTCATAGCCGGCTTCCTTGCCATCCTTGGCCGGTGCGCGGCGGAAGGCGAACTTGCCGGTAGCACCATCGAGCTTCACGGCAGGCAGGGCTTCCCGAATGGCTGCCCGGTCCTTGTCGAGGGTGCCGGTGAGCTTGACCTTTTTCAGGGCATCGGCCACCACGTACAGGGCGTCATAGGCTTGCGCGGCAAATTGATCCGGCTCGGCATTGAACTTTGCCTTGTAGGCAGCGATGAATGCCTTGTTGGCCGGTGCGGTGTTTTCTGCCGACCACGGGCTGCCCATGATGCTGTTTTCTGCCGCATCCTTGGCGATTTCAAACAGTTTCGGCGAATTGAAGCCATTGCCGCCGACGAAAGGCTGTTTCATGCCCAGGGTACGGGTTTGCAGGATGATATTGGCAGCTTCCTCGGCCAGGCACGAGCAGACGATCGCATCCGGATTACTGGCCTTGATCTTGGTCAGCTGTGCCTTGAAATCGACGTCGCCCTTGGCGTAGGTCTCGGTGTCGGTGACCTGGATTTTCTGGGATTCGAGCGTGCTCTTGAAGACGTCGTAGCCGTTCTTGGTGAAGGCGTCGTCGTTACCGTAGATGACCGCGACTTTCTTCAGGTTGAAATGCTTGACCGCGGCGCGGGTCGTCACCGGCAACACGTCGGACTCCATGACCGAATTGCGGAAGATGTGCGGACCGATCGCCGTGATGCCGTCGGCGGTGTTGCTGGTGCCGAAGGCCACCACCTTGGCGGCATTGGCGATCGGGTCGGCTGCGAAGGCAGAATTCGACAGCGTCGGGCCGAAGACCATCAGCACCTTGTCCTGGAAGATCAGCTTCTTGAAGACCGTGATGGCTTCTTCCTTCTTGCCCTGCTCGTCCTCGATCACCAGGGCGAGCTTGTTGCCGGCCACGCCACCCTTGGCATTGATTTCATCGGCAGCCAACGTAAAACCATTCTTGATCGCGACGCCGTACTTAGCCGCCGGTCCGGTCAGCGCTTCGGCCACGCCGAGCTTGATGTCGGCCGCGTGGACGGCGCCCATCAGGCTGGTGCCCAGCAAGAGCAGAGGCAGGGATTTCAAGGGGTTCAGATGCGGCATGGTGTCTCCTGGATGGTTATTTTTGACGTCTATTTTAACTGGTGTGGCGAGCGCGCCGCCGTTCCATGGCCTGGAAGGGTGTTGCGATCGCCGGTGCGGCCCGAGACTAGCAGGTAGTGCCGCAGGGTACAAGTCCCGGCAGCGTGCGGGGCAACGTGAAAAAAGGGCCGGCGATCGTTGGATCGCCGGCCCTTTCGGGAGGACTTCGGTTAGGGCTTCAGGCGATCAGATGGCCGCTGACTCCGTGGTTTCCGGCGACGTCACGGCGATCGTGTCGATTGCCGTCGGCTCGGTGTTGTCGCTTTGCGCGATGTAGGTCGAGCTGACGATGGTCGTGAAGGCGTCAAGCGCCGGTGGCGCGACGGCCACCGGTGTGCTGCTGCCGCCGCCACCGCCGCAAGCAGCGAGCAGCGTGGCGAGCAGGGCGGGTACCAGATATTTCTTCATAAATTAGCTCCTTGTGAGTGCAAACCGGCGTTCGGGCCGATTATTTTTTCAACGAACCGGCAATCGGATCTTTCAGGTACGGGAACGACGTGCCGATGAACGAGCTGTCGATGTACGCGCCGTCGGTGAAGTCCAGGCCACCTGCCGGTGCAGCCGAAGCTTCGCACAAGCGGGTGGTGGCATCCTTCATCACGCCCAGGGTGCACAAGCGGCCCATTGCCACGCGCAGTTCGATGTCGACGACGTCGTCACCAGGACGGCGGCCGTTCGGGAAACCGGCAACGTCGCCACCGATCACGCCCAGTCGGCTCTGTGTCGCGGCAACCGGTGTCGCGGTATTCAAGCGCAGCATTTCGGAGCCGACCACGCCAGCTGGCTGGTTGATGCCGAAGATACCGGTCAGGAATGTGGCGACCAGGTCGTTACGCGGGAAGTTGGTCGGTGCCTTGGCGCCGGCGGAGCCGAACAGGACTTCGATCAGTGCTGGCAGAGTCGGGTTGGTGACGTAGTCGATGAACTGACCATCGCCGGTCGGCTTGCTGCTGTTGAACTGGTCCTTGTCTTTCAGGCCGATCACGACCTCGTTCACGAGTGGCATGCCCAGGCGCGATACCTGGGTCCAGGCGCCGCCTTCTTTCGATGCGCCGCCGGCTTTTGGATTCGGGTTGAG
>JAYUWF010000359.1:0-10346 GCA_043753685.1 Herminiimonas sp. | reverse complement strand
TAATATCGACCGGACACATGGTTTGATCATCAATGCTGTCGGTTGCGATGTACGCAAGCCGAACGAACGCTGGACCGCCTGATCGCCAAGCGTGACAGCTGCTGCAAAAAATCCTTATGGGTCGACACCGTACGAGACGATGGCTCGGTCGGCACCCATTACCGCCCGAGCCGCAAATGGGCGACCTACAACGCTGCAGTCATCCGGCTGCAGCAGCGCGTGCGAGACCATAGAAAGCACGCAAGTTTCAGTTTGGCCAATCTGCTATGCCGGCACTATGACCTCATCGGGATCGGGGACTACGTGCCCGACAATACGGACCATGGCAAAGGTAAAGCCTACAACGGGGCGATGGTGAATCGCCCGTTTCATGGCAGCTTCAAAAGCATTCTCTCGTGGGTGGCCAGCCGCTCGCCTAAGCAGGCGGTCGTGGTGCCGGAACCGGGCACCACACGCACCTGCCATCGCTGCAGCCATGTCGTGGACGGCGGTATCGCACCGGGCATTGCGGCCTGGACGTGCCCCAGCTGCAAAACCCGGCACCAGCGCGACGAGATTGCCTGTCAAAACGGTTTGGCGCGAATGCTGGCAGGACTGTCAGCAGAAGCGTCGAGCTGCCTCCAATTGCCCTGCTCGGGCCCTGTGCAAGTGAGCGCACGGTGTGATTGGCATTTCCACCCGCAAGGGTGGCGAGAGGCGCCGAAAGGCAGTGCCAATGTGAATCAAATGCGCACCTTGAATCGACAAGGTACAACGAGAAGTCATCGGGGCGTGATTGCCAGCAGCCAGAACAGTACGAAACCCCCAGTACATGGGTAGGTTTAGGTAGCTTGGGTACAGCGGCTCCGCCATTACCGAATCCGCGCCGAATTACTGGCCTGCCAATCATGTCGATCGATCAATCGACAGCGCTTTGTGTGCAGTCGTACAAAGCCAGCGCGCACTGACATGCATACTGCGCCTCGACCACATTGGTCGAACGACTGAAACCGGCATTGCCGTCCATACGGGAAAGCAAGCCAACTCGGTTTTCAAACTTCCAGATTGATCACCCACCATTGGACAACAAAATGCAAAAACTTAAAGACGTGATGAGCAAGGACGTACAGGTCATCAGCCCGGGCGCGACCATCATGGAAGCCGCTCAGCAAATGAAGAAGGGCAATTTTGGCATGATGCCGGTTGGCGAGGACGATCGCATGATCGGCGCCATCTCCGACCGTGACATCGCCATTCGCGGCGTTGCCGACGGCAAGGCATCGACCACGACTGTGCGGGAACTCATGACGGAAGGGATTTTCTGGGCATCCGAGGATGATTCGGTCGAGGACGCCGCTCAATTGATGAGCAAGCACCAGATTCGCCGCTTGCCAGTTGTCAATGCCGAAAAGCGTTTGGTTGGCATCGTGGCACTCGGCGACTTCGCGGTCGTCAAGGAAGACATCAAGGCGGCGAGCGATGCGCTGGCGGCGATCTCGAAGTAAGGGTCAATTTCCACGGGCGATAGGCTCGACCGGTTCTGTATACGCCGCTTTTCAGCGGCGTCTTCTTGTCCAAATCACTTGTCCGACGAGTCACTCTGGCCAGAACCGTAAAAAGCATGTTCGACCGGATGATTCCAGCTATTCCGGCAGCAGCTGTTTGACGTTGCATTGAAGCAAAGTATTCTTTAAACTAGCCGGCCTGCCGGCGGCACCGCACTGGTTCCGCATTTGACCCGCATTGGGTCATTAGGCAGTGCTATCCATCGTCAATCGATTGTCAATAATTACACCCGTTCAAATTTCGGGATTAGAGGAGATTACATGTTCAATCACATCATGATTGGTGCGAACGACATCGAGCGCGCCAAGCGTTTCTACGATGCTGTGCTGGGTACGCTCGGTGCCGGCGAGCCGGTGCGTAACGTGGCCGCCTCCGGTCATACGCGGCTGTTTTACCGGCACGACGGCAGCACCTTCTGCATCACCGAGCCGATCAACGGCGCGGACGCCACGTCGGCAAACGGCGGCACCATCGCCTTCAAGTGCGATTCGGCCGAGCTGGTTCGCAAGTTTCACGACGTCGCAGTGGCCAATGGCGGCAAGTCTGTCGAAGACCCACCGGGTCTGCGCGAGGGTGCCATGGGCGCCATGCATCTGTCCTACGTGCTCGATCCTGACGGTCACAAGCTGTGCGCGATCCATCGGGTGAAGTAGACGTCGCTTCCGGAGCCGCGTCGCTTCAAGCCTGTCCGGCCGTTTCGTACGGTCCGGTCTTGTGCAGGAGGGAGGCGCCTGATTCACTGCAGATGTAATGGGACGCCAGTGTAGAATTCATTCCCTGAACTTCCACTGGAATTGGCACACATGGCGTCCTTGCAAGAGCAATTTCTGAAAGCCGGCCTAGTCGATAAAAACAAGGCAAAACTGGCCAAGCAGGACAAGAACAAGCAAGAAAAAGTCGAGCGCCGCACCGGCACGCAAAGTGTCGATGAAGCGCGCATCGCAGCGTTGGAAACACAACGCAAGAATGCCGATCGTGCGCGCGAACTCAACGCGCAGCGCGATGCAGCGGCCAGGCAAAAGGCAATCGTGGCGCAAATCGCCCAGCTGGTGCAACAGAATCGGCAAAGCAAGGGCGCGCCGGACATCGCCTACAATTTTACCCACGATAACAAGATCGATCGGATGCATGTCTCGGCCGCCGTGAAGTCGCATCTGGTGGCGGGCCGCCTGGTCATCGTCTGCCAGGGTGGCACCACCGAACTGGTGCCCAGGGTGATCGCCGACAAGATCGCCGAGCGGGATCCGTCGTTGATCGTGCGCGCGGCAAAGACCAGCACCACCGTCGATGCCGACGATCCGTATGCCGCATTTAAAATTCCCGATGACCTGATGTGGTGATTTCCACCGCCGAGTGAATCAACGCATCGAATGCGTCGATCGATGCCGAACGCCTGAACCGTCTGCCGGTCAATTCCTGAACGTGTCGGCGGCAGGTTGCGTCAACGCCCCTCCCGTACTTTGTCCCAACCTGTCGACCTGTCATCCGTCGACGGATGGCAACGCGCCGTCCGGCGGCCGGTGCTCGATCGTGGCATCGACACGCATCCACGCATGTCAAACGGGTTTTTGAAAGGATGAAAAATATGTCGTCAGCTCCATCAGTTCCATCCGTGCCGTCGGTATCCATGGTGTCCTCGGCTTCGGCAATGACCAATGCAGCGTCGGTCTCGATCTGGATGACCACCGCTTCCGTGCCTGCCTATCCACCACTGGCGGGCGACCTCGATGCAGGCGTCTGCGTCATCGGCGCTGGCCTGGCCGGACTCACTACCGCCTACCTGCTGGCGCTGGAAGGGCAGGATGTCGTGCTGATCGATGCGCTGGGCATCGGCGCCGGTGAGACCGGTCGCACCACCGCGCATTTCTTTCCGCCCGATGACTGGTATGTCGATGTCGAGGATGGCTTCGGCACCGACGCCGCGCGGCTGGTGGCCGACAGTTTCAAGCGCGCGATCGACCTGGTCGAGTCGATCAGCCAACGCGAACGGATCGAATGTGAATTCGAGCGCCTGGATGGCTACCTGTATGCATTGCCGCGCAATACATTCAAGGACCTGCACAAGCAATACGATGCCGCCCGCCGCGCTGGCGTGACGGTAGAGATGCTCGAACAGGTTCCGGATTTGAGCTTCGACACCGGACCCTGCATCCGCTATCCCGATCAGGCCCAGTTCCACCCCTTGAAGTATCTGAGCGGACTGGCCAGCGCCTTCGTGCGCCACGGCGGGACCCTCCACGGCGCCACGCGTGCGCTGAGCGTCAGTGGCAACGATGGCGTGCAGACCGTGATGACGACGCATGGCGCCATTCGCGCCCGGTCGGTGGTGGTGGCGACCAACACGCCCTTCAACGACCGGGTCGTGATGCACACCAAGCAGGCCGGCTATCACACCTACGTGGTCGGCCTGCGGGTGCCACGAGGATCGGTGCCGCGCATCCTGCTCTGGGACACGGGCGACCCGTATTACTACGTGCGTCTCGAGTCGCCCGAGAACGCGACCGATCACGACATCCTTGTGGTGGGCGGCGCGGACCACAAGGTCGGCGAGGACGAGCATCCGGCACATCGTTACGATGAAATCGAGCAGTGGGTCCGCGAACGGTTTCCGATGGCGCAATCGGTCGACTACCGCTGGTCCGGAATAGTGATGGAGCCGGCCGATGGCCCGGCCTATCTGGGGCGCAACCCGCTGGACAACCGCAACGTCTACATCATCACCGGCGACTCCGGAAACGGCATGACGCATTGCACGATCGGCGCCATGCTGGTGACCGACCTGATCATGGGACGCGAGAATGCATGGGAGTCGTTGTATGACCCGCACCGCAAGGTCACGCATGGCATTTCTGAATTCGTCAAGGAGCAGGCCAACACCTTTGCCCAATACCGCGACTGGGTGACCGGCGGCGTCGGTTCGGTGCAGGAAATCGCTGCCGGATCCGGTGCGATCGTACGCGACGGCGTGCACAAGCTGGCGGTGTATCGGGACGAACGGGGTGGCCTGCACGCGCTCTCGGCGAAATGCACGCATCTGGGATGCGTGGTGCATTGGAATTCTGCAGAGCGCTCGTGGGATTGCCCGTGCCATGCCTCGCGCTTCGACACCGATGGCACCGTGCTGCACGGCCCGGCGGCCACGCCGCTGGCTGAGGCTGCATTGCCCGCCCATGCAATGCAGCCAGCGGTGCCGGGCACCGAGCGACGCGACGCCGGCACGCCCTAGAAAACAGGATGCTGGACCAATCAGGCCAGTGGCTCAGCCTGGGTGCGCACCGACCGCAATGCGGGCCACGGCGGGGACGGCCGAGTCGGCGTCGGCGATTTCGCAATGACCGACGACGCGGTTCTTGCCGTCTGCCTTGGCGCGGTACAAGGCCTTGTCGGCCCGATCCAGGATCGTGCTGATGCCATTGTCGCTGTCGTGCACGGTGGCCAGGCCGATGCTGGCGGTGAAGTCGGGCATCTCATGCGGCCGCGCGGCCGGGTTGCACGCTTCGCAGATGCGGTTGGCGATCTGCAGCGCTGCGTCATGTCCGGTCTCCGGCAACAGCACCACGAATTCTTCGCCGCCGTAGCGGCCGAACAGATCATGGCTGCGCAGCACCTGTTGCGTGTTGCGTGCAAAGGCCGTCAACACCAGGTCACCGACGCGGTGGCCATGCCGGTCGTTGATGGTCTTGAAATCGTCGAGATCGATCATCAGCAGCGAGGTCGGCTGCCCGGCGCGTCGGCCGCGTTGCAGCTCGACGCTGGCCAGTTCGAAAAACGCCGTGCGGGTCATGATGCCGGTCAGCCCGTCGCGCAGGAAAGCGGTTTCGAGCTGGATCTGCAGCTTGCGGCTGACCATCAGAATGAAGCCCAGGCTCAGGGCCACCACCGAAAACGCGAAAGTCGCCAGGTACAGGTACTGCACCGATGACGCATCCGTCAGTGGCGTCGGCGATACCGGCGAGGTCAGCGCCGCGATGCAACGTGCCGCCGATACCAGCCCGGTCAATCCAAAAACCGTGGCCGTGAAATTTTCGGCAAAGCCGCGCGACGAGATGCGCCATACCGTCAGCGCGGCGGACAGGAAAATCGCGGCATTCATCGCACTGACCACGGTGATGCGCACCGCGTAGTCCGCCTGCACGAAGGTCGGCCAGAGCAGCAGGATGGCGACGACCAGCGGCGCGCCGACGGTCATCCACCGTTGCGCCGGCAGATCGGCAAATCTGCGCATGCTGGCGTGCATCATCGCGATGCCGGCGACCACCAGCACGTTGGCCAGGAAACTCGCGCCGAAGACCCCGATCGTTCCGACCAGGGCGAACAGGATCGACGACGCTACCAGAACCAGGCAGGCGCCTCCCCAGCTGGTCAGTCCCTTTATATCGCGCGGAATGCTGCGGCGCAGGACAAAGCAGACGAAAGCGCACAGCGCCGCCAGGCAGGTCGAGATCAGGATGAATGAACGAGGGTCGATTCCCAGCATGGCGTTCGATTTGTTTTCAGGATGCGGGGAAATCCCGGGATTCTAACGGAAAGGTTTCTTAGGCGCATCACCTGCATTGGGCATGTTGGTGGTTGAAGCGGTCGGCTCCGGCAACGTATCCGCGCGCCGCGCCATGAAAATAGTCCAAGTCGCCAGGAACAGCGCCGCCACCATCGGCCCGATCACGAACCCGCTCAAGCCGAACAGCGCCATGCCGCCGACGGTCGACACCAGCACCACGTAATCCGGCAGGCGCGTGTCTTTACCGACCAGCATCGGTCGCAGGATATTGTCGACCAGGCCGATCACCAGCACGCCGAAGGCGATCATCACGGCGCCCTTGCCGAGCTCGCCGGTGATCAGCAGGTAGAGGGCCACAGGTGCCCAGATCAGCGCGGCGCCGATGGCCGGCAGCAGTGACAGGAATGCCATCAGCACGCCCCACAGCAGCGCCGCGCTGATGCCCATGAACCAGAACAGCAAGCCACCGAGGGTGCCCTGCACCGCGGCCACGATGACGTTGCCGCGAAAGGTAGCGCGGATCACGGTGGTGAACTTGTCGAGCAGGTACTGGGTGTTGGTGCGGCTCATCGGCAGCGCTTCGCAGATGCGTGCGCTTAGCATGGTGCCGTCGCGCAGCATGAAAAACAGCAGGTACAGCATGATACCCAGGCCGATCACGAAATCAACCGTGTTCTGGCCGATGCTGACCGCCTGGGCGGCGATGAACTTGCTGCCCCGAGCGGTGGCGTCGGAAATGGTTGTTTGCAGCGTCGCGAAATCACCCATGCCGACCGCTTCCAGCATCTTGACCGCCCACGCCGGCAAGCGCGCGATGATCTGCTCGAAATACACACCGGGGATGAACTGGCCGGCGTTGACCTTGTTGTAAAGCATGGCGCCCTGCTGCACCAGCGAGCCCGCGATCAGCGTCAGCGGCAGGATCACCATCACCACGCACAACAGCACGGTGGCGAGCGCCGCCAGCGTCTTGCGCTTGCCCATTTTTTTCTCGATCCTTGCATGCACCGGATCGAACACGATCGCCATCACGATCGCCCAGAAGATCGCGCCGGCGAACGGCGAGATCACGAACAGGAAGGCGGCGGAAATCGCCACCAGCAGGAGCAGGAAGGTTTTTTGTTGCAGTTCTGGATGGTTCATCGGTGTCAATTTTCGTTGGCGCGTCGTGTCGTCACCGAAGATGCCGGTATCCGATTGCAGCGTGGCCATGCCGATTCGACAAAATCGTGGCGCATGCTCGCGTGACGTTCGCGCAAGCGGCCACAATACCGGCCAGTCGATCCAAGTGCAAAGTTTTTCATCGGATTGTGTCCGTCCATTCCGATCCAGACTTGATCGATCGCGTGCATTGCAAACACACTGAACACATGTCAACATTCACTAGAGAAACCTTTTCAAAAGAAAGGCTTTCGATTCCCGATGTGCTTCCACTATTGAAAGTAACGACATGGTTCACTGTTTCCGGCGCGCTGCCTTGGCTGCGACGCTTTCGCTGTGCAGTGCCGCGAGCGCCCTGGCGCAAGCCGCACCGACCGCCTTGCTGCGCCAGCCGGCGCTCTCGCGCGATCACGTGGCGTTCGTGCACGCAGGCGATATCTGGATTGCCGACCGGGATGGTCAGCGTCCGATGCAGCTCACTTCGCATCCCGCCGCGGAGTCGGCGCCGCAGTTTTCGCCGGACGGCAAGTCGATCGCCTTCTCAGCCAACTACGACAACAATACCGATGTCTATGTCATGCCGGTGGCAGGTGGCCAACCCCGGCGCCTGACCTGGCATCCGGGCCAGGACGTGGTGCGCGGCTGGAGTGCGGATGGCAAGCGGATCCTGTTTTCCTCGTCGCGCGAAGTGGCCAACAACCGCAGCACCCAGCTGTTCGAAGTACCGATGGATGGCGGCTTCGAACAACGCGTCATGGAAGCCGTCGCATACGAAGGCAGTTGGTCCGGCGACGGTCGCTCGCTCGCGTACCGGCCCTACCGGCAAGCCTACAACGGCAGCAGCGGCTGGCGCCAGCATCGCGGCGGCACCACCACGCCGGTCTGGATCATCGACCCGGTTTCCAACGCGGTCGAAAAAATTCCGCATGTGAACGCCACCGACAGCAATCCGGTGTGGGCCGGCGATGAAGTGGTCTTCATTTCCGACCGCAACGACAATACCGCCAACCTGTTTTCCTACAACAGGACCAGCAAGGCGGTGCGCCAGCTGACGCGTGAAACGGTGTGGGACGTGCGCAGCGTCAACGCCTATGGCAAGACCGTCGTCTACGAAGCCGGCGGCCAGCTCAAGCTGCTCGATCTGGCGAGCGGCGCCGTCAAGGCGCTGTCCATCGGCATCGCCGCGCAGTCGTATCAGACCCGGGTGCAGTGGAAGGACGCCAGCAAGACCATCACCTCGGCGGCATTGTCGCCGACCGGCAAGCGGGTGGTGCTGAGTGCGCGCGGCGACATTTTCACGGTGCCGATCAAGGATGGCTCGACCCGCAACCTGACCGGCACCTCCGGGATCCGGGAAAAAGACGCCCTGTGGAGTGCCGACGGCAAGAGCATCGCCTACCTGGCAGAGCAAGGCATGCAGCACGTTCTGGTGCTGCGCGATCAATCGGGACTCGACAAGCCGCGCGTGCGGGAACTGGGCAAGCCGGGTTACTTCCAGCTGCTGGCCTGGTCGCCGGACGGCAAGACCGTGATATTGCACGACAATCACTTGAACCTGTATGCGATGGGCGTCGAGCGCGGCCCGCTGACGCTGATCGACACGACGGCCCGGCGCGGCAGCTTCAATGTCTCGTTTTCGGACGACAGCCGCTGGCTGGCCTATACCGTCACCCGTGAAAACCATTTCAGCCAGATCAAGCTGCACGATTTCATGACCGGCAAGAACACCGCCCTGACCGATGGCAGCAGCCACGCCGACTACCCGGTGTTCGCGGCGACCGACTATCTGTACTTCATGGCCTCGATCAATTCCGGCCCATCGCGCGTCGGACTGGACATGTCGACCCAGGAAGTGGCCGTGCGCGGCGGCCTGTATGTCGCGGTCCTGGCCGCCAACGGCAAGTCGCCGGTACTGCCGAAGACCAGCGAGGAAGCCGCCAAGGATGCTAAGGAAAAGGAAGAAAAGGACAAGAAGGACGGTCCCGACAATCCGGACAACAAGGATGACCTGAAAAGCCCGCGCCGCGACGACGATGCCAAGGATACTGCGCCGAAGAAGGAAGACGACGCCAAGGCAAGGGACGCTGCCGGTTCGGCCGCCACCAAGGAGCGCGAAGCGCGCGCACCGGACCGGGTCAAGCCTCCGACCAAGGCCGTGCGGATCGACCTGGAAGGCTTGCAGAGCCGGATCGTGGCGCTGCCGCTGGCCGAACGCAATTACGATTCGCTGACGGTGGCCGCCGACGGCTCGCTGTTCTACCTCGAACACAAGCAGCGCGGCAGCAGCAACGAGCCGCCCGGCGTGGAGCGGCGCGACGACGGCGAGCTGTATCGCTACAGCTTCGACGAGCGCAAGGCAAAGTCGCTCAAGACCGGCATCGCCAGCTACGACATGAGTGCCGACCGCAAGAAGCTGCTGTTCCAGTATGCGCGGGGCCGCCTGGAAATTGCCGATGCCGTCGAAAAGCTCGACGTCAAGCCGGTCGATGTATCGCAGGTGCGCATGCAGGTCGATCCGTCCGAGGAATGGCAGCAGATTTTCAATGAAACCTGGTGGATGGAAAAAGAGTTTTTCTACGATCCGAAACTGCATGGTCTGGACTGGGACGCGATCCGCGCCCGCTATCAACCGCTGGTCAGGCTGGTGCAGCGGCGCGAGGACTTGAACGAGCTGCTGGTGGAGATGATCGGCGAGCTGCAGGTCGGACATAACCGCATCGGCGGCGGCGATGTCTACAGCGAGCCGACGGTAGCCGTCGGCCTGCTGGGCGCCGACTATGCGCTCGAGCGCGGCCATTACCGGATCAAGACACTGTACCGGGGCGACCTGTGGAATCCGTTTTTGAAGGCGCCGCTAGCGGCGCCCGGCCTGGATGTGCGCGAGGGCGACTTCATCGTTGCCATCAATGGCCGCGCGCTCGACGCCAAACTGAATATCCACGCATTGCTCGGCAACACGGTCGGCCGGCAGGTGACGATCACGGTGGCGTCCGATCCAGCCGCCGGCGCCCGGCGCAACGTCGTGGTCGAGCCGATCGGCAACGACAGTGCCTTGCGCCGCTGGCTGGATCGGACGCCACCGTGATCGTCACCTGCCGGCCGACCGTGTTGCCGAGCAATGCGTGGATATTCAGTTTGGCGT